>JACDAR010000193.1 GCA_013695335.1 Rubrobacter sp. | reverse complement strand
GGAACACGTTTGCCCCGGATCGTCCAGGAACCCGCGTCGCTGATATCGAGGAGGGACCTGGCGTGCGCTGCGTGGCGTTGCGCCGGAACTTCGCCGTGGAGCTTCCCTGCGTCTCCCGGCGGCATCGCAAGGAAGCCGCCGCCATAGTAGGAATCGGACAGCCGGACGAGAAGGATCTCGCGCGTGGACGGCGGAGCCTTCGGAAAGCAGGTATCGAGGCCGTGCATTCCGGCATCGCTCCAGCCGGATTAGTCTTCGTGGTGTTCGAGGAGGTCGCCGACGAGGCGCTGCGCGTGCTGCACGGCTCGGTTATTACCGCCCCAACCGCCGCCGGGGAGGTTGCGTGAGGCAGCTTGAGATCGTCCAGATCGGGCTTGGTCACGTCGGACGGGCCGTCGCCCAGATCGTGCTCGAAGAGCGCAAACGCTGGCTTGAGGAAGACGGCCTCGACGTGCGTTACCGCGCCGTCTCCGATACCTCCGGGGCGCTGGTGGGCGAGGAGCTTCTTCCGCGGGCGCTTCGCCTCAAGGAGGATGGCGGCAGGCTCTCGGAGCTTGGGACGGAGCCCATCGAGGGCGTGCTTCGGTCTGAGCCCGCGCCTGACACCACCCGCGTGGTCGTGGACGTGGCGGTGCATGGTGGGACGTTCGACCTCGACCTGATCGGTATCCAGAACGGCTCGTATCTGGTGCTTTCGAACAAGGGGCCGCTCTCGGGGAGCACGGAGCAGTACGGGAAGCTGGTGCGCATGATCCCGGACAGGCTATGGCACGAGGCGACCGTGGGAGCCGGGATGCCGCTCATCTCCACCATCGGCGGTTTGATGGAGACCGGGGACGAGGTCATCGAGATACAGGCCAGCCCGAGCGGCACCCTGGGATTCGTGATGAGCGCGGTAGAGGAAGGCAAATCATTCTCCGAGGCCGTGAAGGAGGCCGTGGCGCTCCACTACGCCGAGCCAGACCCGCGCGACGACCTCTCGGGTCTCGACGTTGCCCGGAAGGCGATCATCCTGGCGCGCATGATGGGCCGCACCATCGAACCGGAGGAGATCCCATACCAATCCCTGGTTCCCAAGAGCCTCGAAGATGTGCCTCAAGACGAGTTCATGCAGCGTCTCCCCGAAGCCGATGATGAGTTCGCCGCCCGCCTGCTTGCCATGGAAGAGCACCACATGTTGCGTTACCTGGCCCGCATCCCGCAGGAAGGCCCTGTGACTGTCGGGTTGCAGGATACGCCGGTGGAGAGCCCTTTCGGACCGATCAGCGGCCCCGAGAACGTCTTCGATATCCGCACGCGCCGGTACTCGGATGTTACCCTCACCATACGCGGCCCGGGCGCTGGCCCGGAGCGCACAGCGAGTGGGGTCGTCTGGGACATCCTCGACATCGCGAAGACCTTGGGAGACGATGGGAAGGAAGGCTGATATGGGCGACGGATACACGGTGGCCGTGGTCGGAGCTGGTCTCGTAGGTGAGAAACTCGTCTCCGAACTCAGGCGGCGAAACTTCCCGGCGAGGGAGATCCGCGTGCTCGCCCGCACGGCCCGCACGGCGACGCTCGCGGGTGAAGAGTTCGAGATCGGGGTGGCAGAGCCAGACGCCTTCGAAGGTGTGGACTTCGCGTTCTTCGCCGGGACGGAAGGCGAGAAGGGCGCAGCCGTTCAGCTCGCGCGCGAGGCGATAGACCGGGGCGCCATCGTCATAGACAACGGCAGCGACTTCAGGCTCGATCCCGACGTGCCGCTCGTGGTGCCCGAGGTCAACGCGGATGCGCTGGAGAACCATAACGGTCTGATCGCCAACGCGAACTGCTCCACGATCACCATGCTACTCCCGCTCGCGCCCTTGATCCGGACTTTCGGGGTGAAGCGGGTCATCGTATCTACCTATCAGGCAGTCTCCGGTTCCGGAAGGGAGGGCGTCGAGGCGCTGGAGGATGGGCGTGAGGGCGTGTATCCCAGGCAGATAGCCGGGAACGCGATACCCCTGATCGGGAGCGTTGGCGAAGATGGCTACACGACCGAAGAACGCAAGATGCGGCTTGAGTCACGCAAGATCCTGGATCTCCCTGACCTCGAAGTCTTCCCCACCGCCGTGCGCATCCCCGTCCACACAGGCCACTCTGAAAGCGTCTACGTCGAAACGGAGCGCGAAGTGTCCCTGGACGAAGTGATCGAAGTCCTCCGCTCCGCACCGGGCGTGACGTTCTCCGGTGACGCTAACGATTATCCGACGCCGCTCGAGGCCGCCGGGGAATCAAATACATACGTCGGCCGGGTGCGCGTGGAGGGGAACTCCGTCCAGTTCTGGTGCGTCGCGGATAACCTGCTCAAAGGCGCGGCCACGAATGCAGTACAGATCGCCGAATCACTGGTCGGCGCGCGGGTATAGCCACCAAGCCAGCATTGCCTGAATTCGAGATACGCGGCGCCACCGAAGGGGATGTGCCCCTGATCCTGGCGCTCATCCGTGAGCTGGCAGATTACGAGAAGCTCTCC
>JACDAR010000187.1 GCA_013695335.1 Rubrobacter sp. | reverse complement strand
CAGGTGGTCAAGAGCGCGCGCGTGATGAAGCGGGCCGTGGCGTACCTGATCCCTTACATCGAGGCGGAGAAGACCGGGACTGCCCGAACCAAAGGCACCGTCGTTATGGCGACTGTGAAGGGCGACGTGCACGACATCGGGAAGAACATAGTCGGGGTGATACTACAGTGCAACAATTTCGAGGTGATAGACCTCGGGGTGATGGTTCCGTCGGCCAGGATACTGGAAGTAGCGAAGGAGAAGAACGCTGACATCATAGGGCTTTCGGGGCTCATCACGCCTTCGCTGGACGAGATGGTCCACAACGCGAAGGAGATGAAGCGGGAGGGCTTCGAGATACCGTTGCTCATCGGCGGGGCTACCACTTCGCAGACGCACACGGCAGTCAAGATCGAACCCAACTACGACTACCCGATCATCCACGTCAAGGACGCCTCCCGGGCCGTCGGCGTTGTCCAGAACCTTGTGAGCGAGAAGAACCGGGCATCCTACGCTGAGCGCGTCGCAGCCGAGTACGAAAAGGTGCGCCAGAAACACGCGGGCCGCCGCTCCGTCAGGCTCTCCTCCCTGGAGAAAGCGCGGGCCAACAGAACCCGGATCGACTGGTCCTGCTATTCTCCGCCGGAGCCGAACGTGCTCGGCATAAAATCGTTCGACGACTATCCGCTGCAGGATATCCGGAACTACATAGATTGGACGTTCTTCTTCCATTCCTGGCAGATGAAAGGCAGCTACCCGAAGATCCTGGATGATCCAGAGAAGGGAACAGAGGCCCGCAAACTCTTCGACGACGGCCATGCGATGCTGGACCGCATAATCGCGGAGAAGTGGCTCACGGCCCGCGCCGTAATCGGGCTCTTCCCGGCAAACGCGCGGCCCGACGACTCGGTCGAGGTGTACGCCCCCGGCGCATTACGCGACGAGGCGCTGGCTTCCTTCCATTTCCTACGCCAGCAGCGGGCCAAGTCTCCAGGAAGGCCGAACCGTTCGCTCGTTGACTACGTCGCCCCGAAGTCAACGGGCCTAGATGACCACATGGGCTTCTTCGCCGTAACGGCGGGGCTGGGCGCGGATGAGGTCTCGCAGCGCTTCAGAGAAGAGCACGACGACTACAATGCGATCATGGTCCAGGCGCTGGCCGACCGACTCTCCGAAGCGTTCGCCGAATTGATGCACGAACGTGTCCGCAAAGAGTTCTGGGGCTATGCGGCGGACGAGAAGCTGGATAGCGAGGCCATCATCAAGGAAGAATACAGAGGCATCCGTCCCGCCCCCGGCTATCCTGCCTGCCCCGAGCATACGGAGAAAGGCACGCTCTGGGATCTTCTCGATGTTGAGGAAAACTCGGGCATCTCGATCACGGAGAACTTCGCGATGAGCCCGGCTTCAGCGGTCAGCGGGTTCTATTTCTCGCATCCCGAGTCGCGTTATTTCGGTGTCGCGGAGATCGGACGCGACCAGGCCGCCGATTATGCCGGGCGCAAGGGCATGACCCTAGAAGAAGCTGAAAGGTGGCTCGCCCCGAGCCTCGGCTACGATCCCGAACAATAGCGAATCCGCAGTAACCTCATACCTTCCAGAACTGTCGTGTGGTTCGCGGAAGCGCGGACATCTCCTGCGGGTCCGGCGTTACCCGGGGAACCTGACCTCCCGGAAACCGAGGCTCTTCACGAAGGCCCGGATGCTATCCTCGGCGTTGTTCTCCGCCTGATCCAGCACCCCGTTATCGCGGGCCGCAGCCTCGACTTTCTCCTCAGCCTTTCCGCGCGCCTCTTCCACAAGATCGTCGTCAGGATGGAAGTTCAGAAGGCCGAAGTCCCTGTCGTAGATGCGGGTCTTGTCTTCATCGAGGCTCGCTGAGAGTATCTCCGGGTCTGGCAATCGGATCGTCACCTCATCACCGTTCACCCGCACGTCGTCCCTGCCGATCTTCGATAAGTCCACGCCAGCTTCCACGTCCCCGGCGGCAACGAGCAAGACCTTCTCGCCCGTGAAGAACTGTTCGAACTGCGAGCCGCCGCTCTGGCGGGTGATGACCACGGATTCCCGCCAGCGCACCGTGGCTAGCTGGTCGAGATCCTGAATCCCCTCGACCACCACGGGGCTCGTCGTGGTCTTCGCCGGTTGGTCCTCGAAGATCCAGGGTCCAACTACAGGCATCCGGGCCATGAAATCGAAGCGGGCGATGCCAACGCCGAGCGTCACGCTGACCAGAACCAGGACCAACGCGAGGATCAGCGTAGTCCCGAACCCGCCACCTTTTCTCTTCGCCACCCTGTTCCTCCCGAATAATGTTCGGGATGATTCTAGCAGGAGCCAGGTATGGAGGACCGCCCAGAGTTAGTGGAACTCGGGCAGTATCTCCTCCTTATAGAAGCGGAAGAACTCTTCGTGGCCTGTGCCGATCTGCTGCACGTAGACTTCGTCGTAGCCAGCCTTCTCGAACTGACGGATCATCTCCCTGTGCGGCTCGGGGTCCGGGCCGCAGGGTATGGAATCGGAGATCATATCTTCAGTCACCAGCTCGACTGCCTGCTCGAAGTGCGTCGGCGTCGGGAGTACCTGCGCCAGCTCGCCAGGCAACCCTTCGTTCGGCCACTTTCGATGCGCCGTCCTGACGCATTCATCGTGATCCCGCCCGTAGCAGACCTTGAAAGCGCCGTGCGCCGGTTTGTCTCCACCCCCCGAGGATCGGAACAGCGAGAGCATCTCCCCGTCCGGCGCGACGTTCATATATCCGTCACCGATACGGCCCGCAAACCTGATGGATTTCGGGCCGAATCCCGAGACCAGGATCGGGGGCGGCTCATCCGGCAGCGTATAGATGCGGGCGTTCTCGACCATGTAATAACGACCATCGTAATCCTTCGTGTCGCCTTCCCACAGCAGCCGGATGATCTCGATAGCCTCTTCGAGCATCTCAAGGCGCACGTCGGTGGAGGGCCAAGCGTCCCCGAAGATGTGCTCGTTCAGCGCCTCGCCCGACCCGACGCCGAACCCGAAGCGTCCTGGCAACATGGTGGCTGAGGTCGCTGTGGCCTGGGCGAGAATCGCCGGGTGGATACGCACCGTCGGGCATGTCACTGCTGTGTAGACGGGGATTCTTTGCGTCACCTGGGAGAGGCCCCCGATGACCGACCACACGAACGGGCTCTCGCCCTGCGCTTCCACCCACGGATGGTAGTGGTCCGAGATCCAGAGTCCCTCGAACCCGGCATCCTCGGCCATCCTTCCCTGGCGCAACAACTCCAGCGGCCCAAACTCCTCGCACGACAGAAAGTACCCGACCTTTATCATGCAGCCCCTTTTTCTCGGAAACGATGTGGCAGAGTTACCCACGCCCCACCGCGTATAATCCGCCGCAAGCTACTGAAGGAGGCTGACATGGCGAGAGCTTGCGTGTTCGACGTGAACGAAACCCTGCTCGACCTGGGCGCGCTCGACCCACGTTTCGAAAGCGTCTTCGGTGACGCGGCGGTTCGCAGGGAGTGGTTCTTGCAGATGCTCCAGAACGCCTTCGTGGCGACCATCACCGACACATACTCGGACTTCGGCGCGCTCGGTGGCGCTGCCCTCACGATGGTCGCAGAACGACAGAGCGTAGACCTCTCGGACGACGACAGCCAGCACATCCTCTCCGGGATGCGGGAACTCCCGCCCCACCCCGAAGTGGAGGAAGGTCTGCATCGCCTGAAGAACGCCGGGTTCCGGCTCGCCGCCCTCACCAACTCCACCCAGCAGGTGGCAGAGGCCCAGCTAGAATACTCGCGCCTCGATGGTTACTTCGAGCGGATCCTCTCCGCGGACACGGTGCAGCGCCTCAAGCCAGCCCCCGAGCCATACCGCATGGCGGCTGAGAGCCTTGGCGTGGATGTAAACGGGATCAGGCTGATTGCAGCCCACGCCTGGGACGTGGCAGGAGCCTTGCGCGCCGGATGCGCAGCAGCATTCGTGGCCAGGCCGGGGATGGTCTTCGACCCGCTGGTCGAACCACCGGATGTAATAGGGACGAATTTATTGAAGGTCGCCGACAGGATTATCGAGGCCGAGGCCCACGATTCAACTTCTCCCCAGGGCCGCCTCGACGAATCTTAGCCGGTCGTTGCCCCAGAACATCTCGTCACCCACGAAGAAGGTCGGCGCGCCGAAGACACCGCGTTCGAGCGCCTCCGCAGTCGCCGCCCGGAGAGCATCTTTGGCCGGCGACTGCGATGCGCCTTCCAGAACTTCAGCCGGGTCCGCGCCGATCCTACGCGCGACCTCGGCTACTGGTTCGTCCTCATCAGCCTCCTGCCTACCCTTCGGCGACCCGCCCTCAGCCCAGTACAGCGAGAAAGCCTCGTTCACAAAAGCGTCCATGAGATCCTGCTGTCGAAGCCACAATGCGACCCGCATGGCCTTCAGGGTTCGGAAGGGGAACGGGTCAGGAAAGCGCAGTGGAGTCCCCTGGCTCTCCGCGAGTAAACTGAGGTCCCGCATCATATAGTGATGCTTTGCTGGCACTTCCACCGCAGCCCGTCCGCCCGTCTCGTTGAGTACGGCGCCGAGGAGCATCGGCTTCAAGACCAATTCGGCTTCTGCCGCATCGCACAGATGCCCGATCTCCGCGTGCGCCACATACGAATACGGGCTCACCAGATCGAAGTAGAACTCAACCTGCTTCATCAAGGATCCCCTTTCACGAAGTCCCCATATTACTGCTGCAGGGAGATTGTATTAGGGATGCCCTGCGACGTTCCTGGCAGGCAGAAAGGTCGTTGCCTGAAGCCTGAGACCAGAAGCCTTCCTAAGCCTGGATGTTCGTCTCGCGCCAGCGGGTGTGCGCGCCGAGGCCCTCGGCTTCAGGGAACTCCTCGCCTTTGGCGAGCTGGACGCGAACCGGGGAAAGCATAGTCCCCCTGTCGCAGATGAAGGTGCCAGAATAAGGGGATTTGTCGCCTGGAGCGTAGGTTGGGCCATAGGGCCGGTAACGCTTCAGTATGTTTTCGAGGCTCTCGGTCATGGGCGACTCCTGAGCATTTTACAGGGAAACTGCGCGGGCATCCGTGAAGCCTGGCGTCGAGCGCAGCGTTTCGATGACGTGGTCTGACACAGGTTCGTCCACGGTGACCGCCATCGCGGCGCGGGAGCCGGGCTCGCCGCGTCCGACGGCCATGTTGCCGATGTTTATGCCGTGCTCACCGAGGATGGTGCCGATGCGTCCGATCATACCAGGCACGTCCTCGTTGTGGATGAAGAGCATGTGCTTTTCGGGGACGATATCCAGGTCGAAGCCGAAAGCCCCGACGAGCCTCGGCTGCATCCTCGGCCCAACGAGCGTCCCGCTCACCACGCTCTCCCCGTCCGCGCTCGAAAGCCTGAGCACGACGAGGCTCGTGAAGTCCGCGCTCTCGGAGATCCGAGAGGTCTCGACCCGCAGGCCACGATCCCTGGCGAGCACCGGGGTGTTCACGAAGTTCAGCGGCTCGTGCACCATCGAGGCAAGAAGTCCTTTCTGGACTGATACGTCGAGGAGGCGCGTGTCGAAGTTGGCGACCTCGCCACGGTATTCGATCTTGAGGTTCTCACCAGGACGATCCGTGAGTCCATAAAGCAGACGCCCCAAAGACTCACACAGCCCCGAGAACTGGGCCACGAACTCAGCCCCCTCGCCAACGGGGACCGGCGCGTTAATGGCGTGCGTGGGGACCGCCCCACGAAGCGCGATCGCAACCTGCTCAGCCGCCGTGACGCCGGCCCTGTCCTGGGCCTCCGCCGTGGATGCGCCGAGGTGGGGCGTGACCACGACGTTTGGCAGGGAGAAGATCGGGGATTCAGTAGTAGGCTCCTCGGCGAACACGTCGAGGGCTGCGCCTTCAATCTCCCCCGCTTTCAGCGCGTTGTACAGATCAGTCTCATCCACGATGCCGCCACGCGCCACGTTGATGAGGTAGGCGGTCGGCTTCATCCTGGCCAGCGTTGCCTCGTTGACGAGCCCCATCGTCTGTGGGGTTCGCGGGACGTGCAGCGAGACGAAGTCAGCGTTCTCGAATACCTCGTCCATGGTCTCGGCCCGGTCCACGTTCATGGAGCGGATACGATCCTCTGACACGTACGGGTCGTAGGCGAGGACGCGCATTCCCATGCCAAGGGCGCCGCGGGCGACTATCGCGCCGACGTGACCGAGCCCGATCAAACCTAGCGTCTTCCCCGATACCTCGACGCCCTTGAACGCGCTCCGCTTCCACTCGCCTCCCTTGAGGGAGACGTCAGCCGCAGGTATGTGCCGCGCGGCGGCGAGCATGAGGCCAAGCGTATGCTCCGCTGCGGCGACCGTGTTGCTCTCAGGAGCGTTGGCGACCACGACGCCGCGCTTGGTCGCTGCCTCGATGTCTATGTTGTCAACGCCGATGCCGGCCCGCCCGATGGCCTTCAGGTTGTCGGCGGCGGAGATCACATCCTCCGTCACCCTCGTGGCGCTGCGGATTATGAGGCCGTCGTATTCGCCGATCCTGTCTTGTAATTCCTCCGGCGAGAGGCCGAGGAGCACGTCCGTCTCGAATTCTTTCTGGAGAAGCTCTACTCCGCTATCGGCCAGCTTCTCGGTTACGAGTACCTTCAAGCTACGGCCCCGCTCCTGGAGAACACGCGCTGCGCCGCCCCTACGCCCCGCCCGAGTTCCACCGGATAGTCCAGCGACTCAAGCGAGAGTTCGGCCGCGGCGATGGTGGCGATGATGTCGTAGGCGTCGAAGTAGCCGCAGTGCCCGATCCGGAAGATCCTACCGCTCATGTCGCCTTGACCACCGGCGACCTGTATCCCGTGCTCGCGGAACATCAGGCGAACGAGCGACTTGCCGTCCACGCCATCCGGCACCCACGCGGCCGTGACGGCTGAGTTGAGGTCTTC
>JACDAR010000173.1 GCA_013695335.1 Rubrobacter sp. | reverse complement strand
CGTGCTTGCGCCCGTCGTGAACGGCGATAGTGTGGCCGACGAACTCCGGGTAGATCACCGAGGTCCGGCTCCACGTCTTTAGCATCCGCTTCTCGTTGTTTTCGTTCATGCGGAGAACGCGCTCCATCAGGCGCTCCTCCACAAACGGGTCCTTTTTGGATGACCGCGTCATCTAGCGCCTCCTTCCTTTCCTGCGACGACGCACGATCATGGCGTCAGACCGCTTGTGCTTTTTCCGTGTCGGCGAACCCTGGGTGATCTGCCCCCAAGGCGTTACCGGCGCCCGGCCCGACGTGGATTTGCCTTCGCCGCCACCGTGCGGGTGGTCCACCGGGTTCATGACCGTGCCGCGCACCGTGGGACGTATCCCGAGATGCCGCTTGCGGCCCGCCTTGCCCCACCTGACGTTCTGGTGCGACTGGTTGCCCACAACACCGACCGTCGCCCGGCAAGCGGAGCGCACCATGCGGCGCTCGCCGCTCGGGAGCCTGAGCGTCACGTAGCTGCCCTCGCGGGCCGTAAGCTGCGCGCTCGTCCCGGCGCTCCGGGCCATCTGGGCCCCGCGTCCCGGCTCCAGCTCCACGGCGTGTACCACGGTGCCGACCGGTATGCGGTTCAGCGGCAGCGTGTTGCCCACGTCCACTTCAGCCTCAGGGCCGCTCTCGACTATGGAGCCAACCGACAGGTTGCGCGGCGCAAGGATGTAGCGCTTCTCTCCGTCGTGGTAATGAAGGAGAGCTATGTTCGCCGAGCGGTTGGGATCGTACTCGACAGCCGCAACGGTGGCGGGAACGCCGTCCTTCTGGCGCTTGAAGTCAATGATCCGGTATCGGCGCTTGTGGCCGCCGCCGATGTGGCGGGTGGTGATACGCCCGTGGTTGTTGCGCCCGCCGTGCTTGTGCAGCTTGGCGGTCAGGCTCTTCTCTGGCTTGTCTCGTGTGACCGAATCGCGTGTCAGGACCGAGGAGTTCCTCCGGCCCGCGCTCGTCGGCTTGTAACGTCTCGCAGGCATCCTAGACTCCCTCGAACAGTTCGATGCGGTCGCCCTCGGCCAGCTTAACTACCGCCTTCTTCCACGAGGACGTGCGCCCCCGCGTCAGGCCCTGGCGCTTGGGCTTGCTCTTGACGTTGGCTGTGTTCACCTTCGCAACGCTCACGTCGAAGGCATCCTCGACTGCGTATTTGATCTGATTTTTATTGGCCCGCCGGTCTACGTGGAAGGTGTACTGACCCTCCACCTCCACGAGGCTGTAGCTCTTCTCCGAGATGACCGGACGGATTATTATCTGATGCGGGTCCATTAGCTTTCCTCCCCGGAGATTCTCCCGTAGGCCGCCCGCGAGAACACTACCTCCCGAGCCCGCAAAAGCTCGTACACACCGTACTCGTAAGGCGCGACCACGGTAACTTCGGGCAGGTTTCTGAAGGAGAGCGCGGCATTCCGCTCGTCGTCGGTCAGCACGAGCAGCACCGGACCCGTCACCTCCATGGTCCCGAGCAACTCCTTCGCCCGCTTTGTGGAAGGGTCGTCGAAGGAGAGCGAGTCGAGTACGAACACCTCGCCGTCCGCGGCCTTGGCAGAGAGAGCGCCGTCGAAGGCCGCCCTTGCCTCTTTCTTGTTGATCCGCTTGCCGTAGCGGGCTGGCTTGGGCTTCGGTCCGCCCCATATCCCGCCGCCGACCCGAACCGGGGACTTTATGTCGCCAGCGCGGGCGCGGCCTGTGCCCTTCTGGCGATACAGCTTCGCGCCGGAACCCCGGATGTCGCTGCGCCCCTTCGTCGAGGCCGTGTAGCGCCTCTTGGCGTCGAGTTCTGCCACCACACCGCGGTGGATGACGTGCTCCTTCGGCTCCGTCGTGAATCTTGGACCCGTGAGGTCCAGGGACGACTTATCGTCGCTGCGGGCGTCGAATACCTGTGCCTGGGCCATCCTACTCACCCGCCTTCCGAATCTTCACAACCGCGTTCCTGCCACCGGGGACGCCGCCGCGAACCCAGATCTCACCGTTCTCCACGTCAACGTTAACGACGCGCAGGTTCTTGACCGTGACCTCCTTGTTGCCCATCTGACCCGGCATCTTCTGCCCGCGAAAGATGCGCGCCGGGTCAGCCGAAGCCCCGACCGAACCTGGAGCCCTGACGTTGTGCGAGCCGTGGGAGACCGGGCCGCGGCCGAAGCCGTGGCGCTTGACCGTCCCCTGAAAGCCCTTGCCCTTCGAGGTCGCGCTCACGTGTACCGTGTCGCCGACCTCGAAGACATCAGCGCCGATGCTCTCACCAACCTCGCCCGTGACGCCCCGCAGTTCCTTCAGGTGCCTGCGCGGCGGGGTCTCGTGCTTCTCGAACTGCCCTGCGTGAGGCTTGTTGACCTTGCGCGTCGGGACGGTCCCGAAGCCAACCTGAACGGCTTCGTAGCCGTCCGCTTCAGCGGTGCGGGAGGCGGTGATGAAGTTCGGCTCGACCTCGATGACGGTCGCGCTGACCAGCGTGCCGTCCTCCTCGAAAGCCTGCGTCATGTGCTTCTTGCGTCCGAAAATTGCCGTTGCCATAACCCTACGTAGCCTTGATCTCGATGTTCACGCCAGCCGGCAGGTCGAGACGCTGGAGCGAATCAACCGTGCGCGGCGTTGGCTGCTGGATATCTATCAGGCGCTTGTGCGTGGCGAGCTGGAAATGCTCGCGCGAGTCCTTGTCCTTGAATGGACCCCGGATCACCGTGTACACGC
>JACDAR010000171.1 GCA_013695335.1 Rubrobacter sp. | reverse complement strand
TCCCTGAAGCGGTCGAGTATCTCTTTGCGCTCCCTCGCCGGGGTCTCGAAGGTTATGCCTGGGATCAGGAATCGTCTGGAGTGGGCGTACACTTCCTCGACGCTCTTGGTGAACACGATGCAGCGGTCGTTCCAGTGACGCCGCAGAAGCGTCTCCAGCGTGGCGCCCTTCCGCATCGCGCCAGCCTGTATCTCCCTTCTCCTCCGCGCCGCGAGCAAGGCTTCCCTCCCCCCTGAATGGCTGGTGGACGCGACGAGTATGAACCTCTGCCAGTCCTCCGGTGAGCGCATCGGGAGCCGGTGTTTTTGCAGGAAATCACGGTACGCGGCGTCAGCCTGGGCGTACTCGTAGCGTTCGTGGACGGTCAGCTCGATGGGGATGCGGACCATCTCGAACGGGGCAAGGTACGTGCCAGCCAGATCCTCGGGCGAGAGATAATAGACGATGGGGCCGCACAAGTCGGGCAGAAGTTCGTGCCCGCCGTCGGGGCGCTCGGGGGTGGCCGTGAGGCCGAGGGAATAAGGGGCGAGGAGCATCCTGGGGATCACGGCGTTCTTCGGGGCCGGGAGGTGGTGGACCTCGTCGTAGACGGCAAGGGCGAAGCGGTCGCCGTACCGTTCCATGTGGATGTAGGCGGAGTCGTAGGTGGTTACCGTGAGGGGTGTGATCTCATGGTACCCGCCACCCAACAACCCCACCGTGACCGATGCCCCGAAAGCGTCAGTCAGCACCGAGTACCACTGCTTCAGGAGCGCGAGCGTCGGCACGACCACAAGCGCGCTCCGGCCCACCTTCTCGATGGCACGCATGGCAACCGCCGTCTTTCCGGCCCCTGTGGGAAGAACGACGACGCCCCTGAGATCCTCCCTCCTCCACACGGCCAGAGCCTCCCGCTGGTATGGACGGGGCTCCATCGCCACCCTGGATTCCAGGGAGACCTTCTCGAACCTGGCGGCGTTGTCCAGATATTCCGTGCCGGATTCGCGCATCAGGAGCGCCGTTTCCCTGTATGCGCTGGCTGGGGCGCGCCACTGGCGGGTGCGACCGTCCCAAACGAAAGGCTCGGGGGGCGGTTCGCCGGGGGAAAGGCCACCGGCCAGCAGGGTACCTGACTCGTACCGAAGTTCGATCAACGTGCCCAAAGCATAACCGAGAACCAGGCCAACCTCATCGGTGGGATCAGGCCCGACCATTCCAGAAATTCTTGCCTGGGCGCGGCGCGAACCGATACCATGCCTGGCATGGAGGCCGGAGAAGAGCTGCTCGCTGGAGGTCGCCAGACTCAGGGGGTCGTGCGCCTCAGGGATACAGTTCGTCGTCCGATGGGGCCGCACTCCGAATTCGTCCACGAGCTTCTGCGATATCTGGAGGACTTCGGATTCGAAGGCGCGCCGAGGTTGCTCGGCGTGGACGGACGGGGGCGCGAGATATTGACGTTCATCGAGGGCGGGGTACTTCACGATCACGCCGTGTACTCGCCATCTGATGCCATGCTGACGAAGGCCGCTGAGCTTATCCGGCGATTCCACGATGCGACGGCGGGCTCGCGGCTCGCTGGAGACGCGGAGATCGTGTGTCACAACGAGCTTGGCCCACACAACACGGTGTTCGCCGGGGATGTTCCCATCGCGTTCATAGACTGGGATGATGCAGCGCCCGGAACACGTCTTTTTGACCTTGCGAATGCGATCTGGAGTTTCGCCGACGTTGGCGAGGCGGGCGGAAGCATGGTTTCCCAGGCCCGCCGCATCCGGCTTATGTGTGACGCCTACGGATGGGACGATACTGGGATGATAGTTGACGAGATACAGGCAGACCTCCGCCGCGCACTCGCCAACCACGAGCGGGCCGGAGGCCGGAAACCGGCGGAAATCTTCCGCGAGATGGTGTTATGGATGGACACGCACGCCACGGATCTCGAATCTCCATGAAATCTCTCGCCGGAGCCACGCTTCACTACGGGCTCACGGCCTGCTTCCTCGCGCTGGTAGCGGTCGGCTGCGGCGCTGGATCGGGGAATGCCGGACAGTCGAACGCCGGGGATCAGGCGGGCAGAGCAACGAAAGAGACGCATGAACACACGCAAACAGCGTCAGCGACTGTGGGGAAGAGTGTCGGGGAGCGGGATCCGGAGGAGGATGCGCAGCCGCGCATGAGCGTGCGGGAGATGGTGGGACAGATGTTCGTTGTTTCGGTTGATGGCGCGGCGCCGGAGCACTACGTCGAGAACATGGTGCGGGGGCGGAACTTGGGGGGTGTGATCCTCTTCCGTTACAACATGAAGGACGAGGCGCAGACCCGGCGGATGATCTCCTCATTGCAGGAACTATCCATGCAGACGGAGCCAGCCATCCCGCTGTTCGTGGCTGTGGATCAGGAGGGTGGCGAAGTCGCCCACGCTCCCTGGGTGACGCCGCAACCTGCTGCGGCCGAGGTGGGAGCTGGGGGAGATCCGGATAAGGCCCGCGCCATCGCTGAGACCATGGGACGCCAGCTCAGGCAAGCTGGGGTCAACACGGACCTCGCGCCGGTAGTGGACACCGGGTACGGGGCGGCTATAGGCAGTAGATCCTTCGGCACGAACCCGCGCATGGTAGCCAGGATGTCTGCCGCTTCCGTTCTGGGTTTCGAGGAGGCTGGGATCGTATCCGCAGCCAAGCATTTTCCCAACCACGGCGCGGCGACCACGGACTCGCACGAGGGATTGCCCGTAGTCCGGCACGGCATGGCGAAGGTGAGGGGCCATGATCTCCCGCCGTTCCAGGCCGCTGTGGAGGCAGGTGTCCCGATGGTGATGATGGGGCATCTCGTCTATCCAGCAATTGACTACGAGCGGCCAGCGAGCCTCTCGCCCGAAGCGTACAGGATGCTGAGGGAGGATCTCGGCTTCGACGGCGTGGCAGTCACCGACGATCTGGCGATGGCTGGGGCGACTGGCGGCGGAACCCCAGCGCGGGCTGCGGTGAGGGCTGTCAAGGCTGGGGCCGACCTGCTGATCCTGTCGAGTCCGGCTCCACAACAGACAGCAGCATACGAGGCTATAGTGGATGCCGTCGAGGCAGGGGAGATACCGAAATCGCGAATACGGGATTCCGCGCGACGCGTGATGGAGGTGAAGAAGGAGTATCCTCTTTACCGGGCCAAAGATGGGCTGTAGAGTGAGAACCTCAAGTTGGGGTAGAATGTCGATAGTTGTGGGGGCACAGATCGTGCCGGTCGAGTAGATCGGCTGGGGCAAGGGCATCGGGGCGTCAGGTACGTCCCTGGAAGGAGGAGCGAGATGGCGGAAGTCACCCTGGAGGACGTAACCAAAGTTTTTGGTGAAGACGTGGTTGCTGTCAACAAGATAAACCTGGACATCCCCGACGGGGAGTTCGTCGTGTTCGTCGGGCCGAGCGGATGTGGCAAGTCCACGGCTTTGCGGATGATCGCTGGCCTCGAAGACATCTCCAGCGGTAAGGTCTTTATAGGGGACAACGTGGTCAACGACCTGCCGCCCCGCGAGCGCGACATCGCGATGGTCTTCCAGAACTACGCACTCTACCCGCACATGAACGTGCGCGAGAACATGGGCTTCGCCCTCAAGCTCCGCAAGATGGACAAGGATGAGATAAATCGCCGCGTCGACGAGGCGGGCAGGCTGCTCGGCATCGAGCGTTTCCTGGATAGGAAGCCGAAGGCGCTCTCCGGCGGCCAGCGCCAGCGCGTCGCCCTGGGCCGGGCCATCGTCCGCGAGCCCAAGGCTTTCCTGATGGACGAGCCTCTCTCCAACCTGGACGCCAAGCTGAGGGTGCAGACCCGCACGGAGATAGCAAAGCTGCACAACCGCATAGGGACGACGACCATCTACGTTACCCACGACCAGACCGAGGCGATGACCATGGCCGACAGGATCGTGGTTCTCAAGGACGGCTTCGTGCAGCAGATCGACACCCCGCAGACGATGTATGACCATCCGCACAACGTATTCGTAGCCGGCTTCATCGGCTCCCCCGCGATGAACTTCATCCAGGCGCGTCTGGAGCGCGAGAACGGCGGCTATGCGGTCACCTTCGGTAAGACGAAATTGCCCCTGGGGCGGGAGGTTGTGGGTGAGGCCGAGGAGCGGAGAGGCCAGGACCTCGGCGCCTTCGCCGGCAAGGACGTGATCCTTGGCGTCAGGCCAGAGCACATGGAGGACTCTCAGACCGAGGAGGCCTCCAATTTCGAGGCCGGGGAATCTAGCGCGATGGAGATCGAGCCCGAGGTCATAGAGAGCATGGGCTCCGAGAAGTACGTGTACTTCGGAGTTCCGAGCGATCAGGCCGTCAATCTGGGTAGCGTCGCGGAAATGACCGGGGAGGAAGGTGAAGGCGAGAACGGGGGCGGCGGATCGGCCGACGAATCAGGAGACCTCATGGTCGCGCGGGTCTCCGCGGCGAGCGA
>JACDAR010000161.1 GCA_013695335.1 Rubrobacter sp. | reverse complement strand
GCTCCCGAACGTGACCTGGGACGCGTCTACCTGCGCGGCGGGCAGGCTGACTACGCCGGCTCCCTCATCGGCGTGATCGGCAGCGTGCTCCTCGCCCAACTCTTCTTCCTGAACGTGCCGCTTCTGGCCGGAGGCTTCCTAACCATCGCGCTCGGCGCAGCGCTGTTCCTCGTGATGCCGGAGCGCCGCTTCCAACCATCGCCGAGACACGGACGTTCGTCGCTGCAAAAGGTGAGGGAGACAGCCCGCGGTGGCTTGCGCCTGGTCCGGGCACGCCCGGTGCTTCTGATCCTGCTCGCGGTCGCCGTGTTCTCCGGGATGTCCGAGGAGGGATTCGACCGGCTATACCCCAAGCACTTCCTGGACGGGCTGGGCCTGCCTTCGCTCGGGGCGCTCGAACCCGTTGTCTGGTTTGGGATATTCAACGCGGGAGCCCTGATCCTGAGCTACCTCGCAGCCGAGGTGATCGGACGACGGCTGAACGTCGGCGACGCAGCCGTGGCCGCCAGACTACTCCTCGTCCTCAACGCCCTGACCATCGTGGGGATGCTCGCCTTCGCGCTGGCCGGGAACTTCGCGTTCGCGCTTGCGGCGTTCTGGGCGGCGAGCCTCACCCGCACGCTCGCCGAACCTTTGTACCTGACCTGGCTCAACGAGGGTCTCGAACCCGGCGTGCGGGCGACCGTGATCTCGATGGGCAGCCAGGCCGGGGCTTTCGGAGAAGCTTCCGCCGGGCCCGTGATCGGGGCCATCGGCAACCTCGCCGGGGTCCGCGCCGCCCTCACCGTCGCCGCGATAATCCTCTCTCCGGCTATCCTTCTCTATGCCCGCGCCATCCGACACCGCGACTTGGAAGACGCGAATCCACCCGGAAGCGGAGCCGCAAAATAGGCCGAAAATGCTAGCTCAGACGCCCGATTTGGAAGAATTTTTCTAAATCCGACAGAATTTATCGGGTTTTCCATTGACGGGACGGGATATGGTGCATACCATCGGGGACCATGAGGATGAAGATCACAGACGATAGCTCTTCGTTCCCGCTTCCGCGCGCCGACTCTGGCTGCGTTCGATGTAGCGTTTGCCGCTGCGACTAATCCTGTTTCACGACATCCGAAGACTCTCTTATTTCCCGGGAAGGGGCAATGATGTGCGAAGCTCTGTGGTCTGAGCGCGAACGGGTTTTACCAGGCAAGGATGATATCTCTCGCGCCGCGGAGAGCCTGGAAGGCAGTGATCCGCAGGAGATCCTGAGCTGGGCTATAGACGTATACGGTGACGATCTCACCCTCTCCGTGTCCTTCGGCAACCCGGAAGGCATGGTTCTTCTCGATATGCTCTCCCGCATCACCGACCGCGCCCAGGTCTTCACCATAGATACAGGCTTCCTCTTCGACGAGACGGTGGGCTTCCGCGAGGAGACGATGGACTGTTATCGAATGCCTATCGAAGTCGTGGGGACGAGCCTCTCCATCGAGGAGCAGGTCGAGCAGTACGGGCCTGGGATGCGCACCTGTAGCCCTGACACCTGCTGCCAGGTACGCAAGGTCGAACCGCAGAAGAGGTTCCTCGAAGATTACGAAGCATGGATGACCGGCATCCGGCGCGGCCAGACGGCGGATCGCGCGGACACGCCGGTTGCGGGATGGGACGAGTTCTTCGGTGTGGCGAAGGTTTCTCCGCTGGTTTCATGGACCTCGGAGCAGGTCGAGGAGTATGCGCGGGAATACAGCGTTCCGATGAATCCCCTTTTGAAGATGGGGTACCGCAGCATCGGGTGCGCCCCGCAGACCCGCCCCGTGCAGGAAGGCGAGGATGCGCGGGCTGGACGCTGGGCCGATTCGGGGAAGACCGAGTGCGGGATTCACATAGCAAACGGAAAGGTGGGACGTGCGTAGTCTCAGGGAGCAGAAGCTCAACAAGGTCGAGCAGATCAAGCTCGACCGGCACCCGCTGGAGGTTCAGCAGGCGATCATAGACACATACTCCGAAGACCTCTCGAAGATGGACGAGGTTCCCGGCGAGGTCGAGCGGTTGAAGTGGGTCGGTATCTATCCGCAGAAGCAGGGCGGCGACGCTTTCATGATGCGGATCAAGGTGCCGGGCGGCGTCCTTTCGCCTGGGCAGACGAAGGTCATCGGGAAGATAGCGGCGGATTTCGCCCACGGTCCCGTCGAGAACCCGCACTTCGGAAACAACTTCCTGGACCTCACCACCCGCCAGGACGTGCAGATGCACTGGCTGAAGATGGGGGACATACCCGAGATCTGGCGCCGGCTCGAAGAGGCTGGCATCACCACCGTGCAGGCGTGCGGCGACTCTGCGCGAAACGTGCTCTGTTGCCCGGTCTCGGGGATCGGGCACGAGGAGGTAGTTGACGCTTATCCTGTGGCCCAGGCGATCTCAGACTACTTCACCGGCAACCGCGAGTACGCCAACCTACCGCGCAAGTTCAAGATGAGCGTGACGGGTTGCCTGGAGGACTGCGCGCAGGCTGAGATCAACGACATCGGGATGCTCCCTGCCCGCCACGAAGACGGGACCATCGGTTTCAATTTGCGTGTCGGGGGCGGGCTCTCGGACGGGCCGCGGATGGCTTCGGATATCGACGTGTTCGTGAGGCCGGAGGATGCCGTGGAGATCACGCGCGGCATCGCCCAGGTTTTCGGGGAGCTTGGCAACAGGGAGAACCGCTGGCTGGCGCGGATGCGGTATCTGGTGCAGGAGATCGGGCCCGAGCAGTTCCGCGAGGAACTTCAGAAGCGCGTCTCCGTGGAACTGGAGCCTGCGGGCAAGGATCTGACGAAGCGCTACCGCGGCGACCACGTCGGCGTCCACCCGCAGAAGAGTAAGGGCGGTTCGCGTAAGGGCGGTTCGCGAAGCGCCCCGACAGACCTCTACTACGTCGGGCTGAACGTGCCAGTCGGCAGGATGAGCGGCGAGCAGTTCGGGGAGATCGGGCGTCTCGCTGAGGAGTACGGGAGCGAGGTCAGGCTCGCAACGGACCAGAACCTCATCATCACCGGCGTCCCGGAGGGGCGGCTGGATGATCTGCTGGCTGAGCCACTGCTGGAGCGATACTCGCCGAACCCCGGCGCGTTCGAGCGTGGGGTGGTGGCGTGTACGGGGAGTGAGTTCTGCCGCTTCGCCATCGTTGAGACCAAGATCCGGGCTCTCGAATGGGCCAGGGAGATGGACGAGCGCGTGGGGGATATCGGGCAGGAGGCAGTCAGGATGCACTTCTCCGGCTGCTCGGCGTCGTGCGCGCAGCCCCAGATCGGGGACATCGGGTTCCGGGGCGAGACCGCGAAGACGCAGGATTCCATAGTCGAGGGTGTGGACATCGGCCTCGGCGGATCGCTGGGTATGGACGCCGCGTTCATAGACTGGGTCGAGGGCGCGAAGCCCGTCGAGGAGGTGCCCGACGCGCTGGTGAGCATCTTCGAGCGGTTCAGGGACGAGGGCCGAGAAGGCGAACGGTTCCACGAGTGGGCACGCCGTAAGCACAACAGGGAACTGCGCAGCACCTTGAGGAACCGGCAGGCCGTCTCGATAGGGAGGAAGTAGCATGGCTGGTTTCGACATCAGGGAGATGATGAACGACATCGACGAGGCTCCCGGCAAGGTCTGGTTCTGGGATCTGGAGCAGGCAGTCATAGATGCTGACCGCTGCGTGCAGTGCGGCGTGTGCGTCGCGGCCTGCCCGACTGACTCCATCGGCATCGGGGACGACGATCTCCCCACGCTCGTCAAGATGTGCACCGGCTGCTCGCTTTGCTGGGACTTCTGCCCGCGCGGCGGCCTTCAGTACGAGTCAACTTGGAAGATCGAGCCTTTGGGCCAGCAGGAGAACGGCTATTCTGACGATGAGTCCGATTTCAAGATAATGGGCAAGGATGCCGGATTCACGGAGAACGGCCTGGGGCGGGTGTACGACACGTACACGGCCAAGGTTCGGGACGACATCGAGGGCGTTCAGGACGGCGGGTTCGTGAGCCAGCTTTTGATCTCCCTGCTCGAAGCGAACGAGCTAGACGGAGCCCTCGTCGCCCGCGAGAGCGAGACGGAACGGTGGAAAGGCGAGGCGTTCGTGGCGACGACGCCGCAGGAGATCCGGGATTGCGCCGGGAGCTTCTACAACCAGACGCTCGCCTTGGCGCACACTGATTTCAAGGACTACGATCTTCCGCCGAACCCGCGCATCGCGGTGGTCGGGACGCCGTGCGAGATCGAAGGCATCAAAGCGATGCAGGCGCGCCCGTGGACGTGGGGATCTTCGCAGGTGGAGGCGATCACATTGACCATCGCGCTCCTCTGCACCAAGAGCTTTAACTACGAGAAGCTGATGCTCGAAGAGGTGCGCGACAAGCGAGGCGTTGACCTGGACAACGTTGGTCGCGTCGACGTGATGAAGGGCAAGCTCATCGTTCAGGATCTCGAAGGCGAGACTATTTTCGAGGAGCCGATCAAGGATTTCCACGGCGCGGCCCTCAAGGGTTGCGACGAGTGCGCGGACTTCATGGGCCACGCGGCTGACATCTCAGTGGGGAGCGTCGGAAGCGCCGACGGCTACTCCAGCGTCCTGGTCAGGACCGAAGAGGGCAGGGCAGTCTTCGAATCCGTGCGCGAAAAATTGCACACTCGTTCACTTGACAAACCGGATTCACTCTATAAGCTAGACGCCTTGGACAAAAGGGTGGCCTTCAAAAGCCTGAAACGGGCCTTCGATCCGGAAGCCCCGATGTTCATAGACTTCGAAGAACACCTTGAAAACTACGCCGGGACCGACCGCGCCCCGGTCGAGCATGAAGCGGTGAGGTATTGATTGGAAGACGCGTTTGAAGGATTGCCTGTGCCTGAGGAGCCCGTGGAATTGCGGGACGAGACCCGCTCTCTTCTGGAGGACTCTCCCGAAGAAGGCGCAAGGGTCGTGGGTGGGGCGAACTTCGTCGCGGATCTTCTGTGGAACGAGTGGTCCGGAACCCTGGAAGCATCTGGCATGGGCCATGACCGTTTCGTAGAGATAGCGCGCGGATATTCCGGCGAGCTGAGGCTCTGGATCGTCGGGGAACGTCCGTGGGACCACTGTGTAGCCGGGCTCGCTGGCAGAGCCCGACGCAGACTACCGGCCAGAAAGACCATCCAAGCGGAGGTATGAGAGCGTGACCGTAAGCACCATTCAGCAGGAGATGATCTCACCACACGGCGGCGAGCTGATAGACCGTCTGGCGCCCGAAGAGGAGCGCGACGGCCTTCTACGCAAGGCGGAGGGCCTGAACCGGGCAACGCTCGGGCCGCGGGCCATCTCTGACCTGGAGATGATCGCGACCGGCGTCTTCTCGCCCCTGACGGGCTTCATGGTCAAGGAAGACTACGACGCCGTAGTCGAGACCATGCACCTCAAGAACGGCCTGGTGTGGAGCCTGCCGATCACGCTTTCTTTGGACGATGACGAGGCGAACGCCATCACAGAGGGCGACGAAGTCGCGCTGGTTAACGGCGAGGGCCGAATACTTGCCACAATGCTCGTCGAGGACAAATACACGTACGACAAGGAGCGGGAGGCTAGAGAGGTCTTCGGTCACACGACTGACGAACATCCAGGCGTGGCCGCCATCTACCGCCAGAGCGACACCCTGATCGGCGGCGAGATCACGCTTCTCGTGGACGATCCAAACCCCAAGCCTTTCCCCGAGTATCACTACACGCCGGCCCAACTGCGCCGGATCTTTGCGGAGAAAGGCTGGAAGCGGGTCGTCGGGTTCCAGACGAGAAACCCCGTTCATCGCTCGCACGAGTACATCCAGAAGAGCGCGCTGGAGATCGTGGACGGCCTGCTTCTCAACCCGCTCGTCGGCGAGACCCGCTCGGCTGACATCCCGGCTGCCGTGAGGATGAAGAGCTACGAGGTCATCCTGGAGCGGTACTATCCCAAGGACAGGACGATGCTCGGCGTGTTCCCTGCGGCGATGCGCTACGGCGGGCCGCGGGAGGCGGTCTTCCACGCCGTCTGCCGCAAGAACTACGGCTGCACGCACTTCATAGTAGGCCGCGACCACGCGGGACCTGGCAAGGACTCGCAGGGCAACCCGTTCTACGGCGACTACGACGCCCAGCACATCTTCGACGAGTTCGAAGAGGATGAGATCGGCTTGACGCCGCTCTTCTTCGAGCACGCCTTCTTCTGCACCACATGCCAGGGCATGGGTACCACCAAAACCTGCCCGCACGACAAGGAAAACCACGTCTTCGTCTCTGGTACGAAAGTCCGCGAGATGCTCTCCAAAGGTGAGTATCCGCCGCCGGAGTTCAGCCGTCCCGAGGTCGTGAGCGTCCTCATAGACGGTCTGAAAGACAACAACGCGTAAGCAAAACCGGACCCATCCGGTCAGAGTAAACGAGGGAGGAAAAATGGACGATACGAACAGCAGGCAAGGTCGCGGATTCACGCTTTGGTTCACGGGGCTCTCTGGCGCCGGGAAGACCACGATCTCGGAGATCGTCGAGCGTGAGTTGCGCGAGAAGTTCGGCAAGGTAGTGGTTCTCGACGGCGACATCGTTCGCACCAACCTCTCCAAGGGGCTGACCTTCTCCCGCGAGGATCGGGATACGAACGTGCTTCGCATCGGGTTCGTGGCTGATCTCCTGACGCGCAACGGCGTCGGCGTGATCGTCTCCGCCATCTCGCCGTTCAAGGAGGCGAGGGACCAGGTGCGGCATCAGATCGGCGATGATTTCATCGAGATCTTCGTTGACGCCCCGCTGGAAGTGTGCGCGGATCGGGACGTGAAGGGCCTTTACAAGAAGGCTTTCTCCGGTGAGATCGCGCAGTTCACCGGGGTGAGCGACCCGTACGAGACGCCAGCCGCCCCGGAGCTTCACATTCACACGGACCAGGAAGAGCCCCAGGAGAGCGCCCGCCGCGTCGTCGAGAGGCTCGAAGAGCTCGGCTACCTCAGCAGGGTCGCGGAGTACAACAGGGCCTAGAGTCCGCGCCAGGCTTCTTTCGAAATGATAGATCCCGCCCCCGCGCTATTCGGCCTGCTCGTTGGATTTCTGGTCGGCCTCACAGGAGTCGGGGGCGGTTCCCTCATGACACCGTTCCTGGTTGCCGTGATGGGTGTCTCGCCAGCCACGGCCGTCGGGACTGATCTCGTGTACGCGACCTTCACCAAGCTCACCGGCTCCGTGCAGCACTTTCGCCAGCGGTCGGTGAACCTTGAGGTTGCGATCTTCCTCGGCATCGGGAGCATTCCGGCGGGGCTGCTCGGTGTTGCCACGCTGGAGGTCATGCAGCGCGTCCTCGATGCCGAGATGCTCAAGGCAGTGATGATCACCATCATCGCCATCACCCTCGTGCTCGTGGGTGGATCTCTGATCTACAAGGAATACCTGATGCCTGATCCCCCGGAGACGCCGAAGCCGGGCAGGTGGGACGGCAAATCCCCGATGAGCCGCCGCAGGCGCGCATACACGATCATGTTTGGGGCTATGGGTGGCTACCTCGTCGGGCTTACCTCGATAGGATCTGGGAGCATCATGGCGGTGATCCTGCTTCTCCTCTACCCGATTGCGCCTGCCGTGATCGTCGGTACCGACATTGCCCACGCGACAGTGCTCTCCCTCGTCGTCGGCCTCGCCCACATAACCCAGGGCAACGTGAATTTCGGGCTGGCCGGAACGCTCCTTCTCGGGAGCATCCCCGGTGTGCTCATAGGGAGCCGCGTCGCGCCCCTGGTGCCGGGCAAACCACTCAAGACCATCCTCGCCGTCATGCTGATCTTCGTCGGCGTGCGGCTGTTCTTCTCGTAGCCG
>JACDAR010000123.1 GCA_013695335.1 Rubrobacter sp. | reverse complement strand
GGGCGTCCACATCCGAGAGCGCGGCGGCGATGGCGCGTTGTTCGGGGAGGGGTGGAACCGGTAGCGGCATCTTCCGTAGTTTTTCCCCGCTTATCTTCGGCATACTGCCAGTGGAGCCAGCAGCAATACTGATAAAGAAGCGCCTACCTGCTTCACTGTTCGCATATCGCCAAAACCAATGCGCGGTTGCGCTGTCCCTGAAACGCAGCCTCATCATCAAGTCTGGATATACATACTCGTTTGACGGCCCGTTGAATACAACGGTCGTTCCTACAAGATCCAACGTGTTCGAGCGTTGCACGAGTACATCGCCTGGTTTCAGGAACAGATCTGATTGCGGGTCGATGACTTCGTACAGTCGCTTCTTCGTCTCTTGATTCAGAATCAAATGCCCAGACGACGTTGCGGCCAAGCTCAGAGTCAACGTGCCCGGAGCATCCTTTCCACTTCGCGCCGAGTAGCCATTCTGCGGTCCTGATACTACGAGATCCGAGAGATGGTCAACTTCCCAGTCCTCCGGGATCACACCAACCTCGGTCTGTTTGTAGCCAGGCGGCACGCTCTCGGTTTCGGCGGCCTCGAAGAGCGTCAGGGTCTCGCCGCTCATGCGCGGGCGGCCCACTCGACGCCCAGGTTGCGGAGGTGTTCCGCGACGCGTTCGTTCAGGCTCTCGACCCCGGCGGCGAGGTCCGGGAGCGGCTCGGCGTATCGTTCTTCGAGCACGCGCACCCTCCCCGCGACGGTGCGGGCGACGCGGTCCGTCTCTTCGCGCACGCCGCGCTGGACGGAGGCCATCCACTTGTCCTCGATGACGAGGGTTTGGATCTCCCCCTCCGTCAACGTCTGGTAGCGGGAGATCACAGCCCGCGTCAACTCCTCGCTTGCGGCCCGGTGCGCCGCCTTGGCCCGGTTCTCAGCCTCCACCAGCCCGAGGTACTCGCGCAGCAGGTCGAGGCTCGCGAAGAACCCCTCTTCGTCGGGGATTCCGGACTTCCATTCAGCCGTCCCGAAGCCAGCCTTCTTTATGGCCTTCGCCTGACGGTGTTCCGGCGACGATGACGGGAACTTCGCCAGCAAGTCGTCCCGGATCTCCATCACCCGGTCCAGGACTGCGCCCCTGGATACGCCGCTCCTGCCGCCTTCCAGGTCCGAGAGTTCCCCATCCTCCCCGCCATGCTCCTCCTCGAACTCGGCCTTCTTCTGCGCGGCCTCGTCCATCTCCGCAGCGAGCCGCGCAAGCTCCTCCTCGCGTCCCGCGAAGAAGCGGCTGATAACCAGATGGGCCGGGATGATCTCACCCACCAGCTTCACCTGCTTCTTCCCGACCTTCACCGCAAGCTCCGGTGTCTCACCCTTGCGGGCGTCGCGCAGGGTCTTGCCAACGCCCCAGCCGTCCTGCACGATGGCGTACACGTCGTCCTGCAACGCATCGGCCCAGTAGTCCATCAGGTGCTGGTACACGTCGTAGTGGCTGACGAGCTTCGCGCCCTCGAAGCGGTCCAGCAGGTCCTCGGAGAGCTCGGCTATGAGGGCCTTCGGATCTCCCTCGCCCTGGCCCAGCCCGTGGAGCGTCGCGGCGTGCGACCCGCGCCAGCCGTCGAAGATCGCGCCTATCTCAGCGGAGAACTGCTCGAACTCGGGGTGGTTCAGCACCACGTCCCTGACCTCTTCGGCCTTCACGGTGGCGCGGCGGTATCCAGGCCGGTCGCCGTCCGCGAAGAGGCTGGCTTGCAGCGTCGGGAACACGTCCCAGTATTCGGAGAGCGCGGCCACGTCCCGCTCGGGGATGCCGCCGGAGAGGTGCGCGCCGAGGTCGTGGATGTCCTCCGGCTCGCTGGAGTCCACGTAGCGCGGGATGTTCAGGTTGAAGCCGTTGTTCTCGATCTCCGCGAACGGGACGAGGCGGGAGTAGCGCGGGGCCTCGGTTCTGGTGACGAACACGTCCACTATCCTGTGCATGTCCTGGCTGCGGAGGCGGTTCTTGTTGCCGTCCTTCATGAAGCCCCGGCTCGCGTCGATCATGAACACGCCGCGCCTGTGGGCGGCGTTCGCCTTGTCCAGCACGATGATGCACGCTGGGATACCCGTGCCGTAGAACAGGTTGGGCGGCAGGCCGATGATCCCCTCTATGAAGCCCTGGCGCAGTATGTTGCGCCGGATGGCCGCCTCCACGTTCCCCCGGAACAGAACGCCGTGCGGCATTATGATGGCGCCGCGTCCGTTGCTCTTGAGCGAGCGGATGGCGTGCGAGAGGAAAGCGTAGTCGCCGTTCTTGGCCGGCGGTATCCCGAACTCGAAGCGTCCGTACTCGTCGTTGGCCGGGTCGAGGCCGCTCGTCCAGCTCTTGGTCGAGAAGGGCGGGTTAGCCACCACGAAATCGAAGGTCTCGATGTCGCCGTGCTCGTCCCTGTGCTTCGGGTCGGCGAGGCTGTTGCCCTTCAGGATCTCCGCGTCCGGCGCGTCGTGCAGGAACATGTTCATCCTGGAGAGCGCCCACGTCGCATTGTCCATCTCCTGCCCGAAGATGGAGAGGCCACGCGGCGCGGCGTCCGAAACCTTCAGGAGCAGCGAGCCGGAGCCCGATGCCGGGTCGTAGACGGAGTGGTACTGGTCTGTTTTTTCGTCGATCTGGAGCAGCCGCGCCATGACGCGCGAGACCTCGGATGGCGTGTAGAACTGGCCCTTGGACTTCCCCGACTCGGTGGCGAAGTGGCGCATCAGGTACTCGTAGGCGTCGCCGAGCAGGTCGTCGCCCTCGGCGCGGTTGGCGGAGAGGTCTATCCCGGCGAAGATGCCGACGAGGTTGGAGAGGCGGTTCTGTTTCTCGCGCCCGCTGCCGAGCTTATCGTCGGAGTCGAAGTCCGCGATGTCTATGACGCCTACGAGGTCGTTCGCCTCGGC
>JACDAR010000112.1 GCA_013695335.1 Rubrobacter sp. | reverse complement strand
TCGACCAGCCCCTGCGCGGTTTCGAGGGGCGAGATACCCATCCGCCAGGCGTATAGTTGGTAGCCCACGAGGAGCGCGAACCAGAACAGCAGGGCCACCAGCCTCCAGACGCGCCCCCGGCCGAGCGAGGCACACGCTGAGGCCCTCAAAGTTTCCGGCTTCGGGCTCACGAGATCCACCCCTCTCCGTACCGGAAGCCCGCGCGGTTCTTGCGCCAACGGCGCAGCCTGACAGCGACCAGCCCGGCGAGGCCCGCGTAGAAGATCAACGAGACGGCCATCCCGATCCTCAAGGACCACGACTCGTAGCGCAACTCGACAGTATGTTCACCCTTCGGGATCACGACCGACCGCAGCAGGTGGTCCGCGCGGCGGATCGGGACAGGCTCACCGTCCACATACGCCTTCCACGCCGGGTAATACACCTCGCTCAACATCAGCAAGCCCGGGCTTCCGGTGCGCGCCCGCAATCGGATGCGGTTGGCTTCGTAAGTCGTTACCGAAGCCTGGTCTTTAGCCGGGTCGTCCGGGCGGGCGAGATCCGGAGGCGGTCGCTCCAGAAGAGCCGTTTTCCGGGGATTTACCGCTCCAGAACTCAGCGCGTGCAAGGTTTCCCGAGGTGTGGCTTGCCTGGCCGAATGGACTATCCAGGCACGCGGAAGCGCATCTGTATTTTCCAGCACATCTACCCGGTCTCCACTGTACGCAGTCGGATACTTGTCCTTTAGCCCTCTCAGGACGCCCTGATCCGGAGCCGGATCGGTGGGCACGATGATGTACCGCACGTTGAGGAGGTCCAGCAATGGAGAATCCACCCCCTTTGGGAACACATCCGTATCGTGGTAGTTCTGAGATTCTCCGTTTACCTCGTCGATGAACTCGTCATAGAGGCCGATGTGGACGGCGTTGTAGCCCTGGATGCTCTGCAGCCCCAACGGGGTCGCCAGGTTGCTGGCTAGAAACGCGGTCTGGCTCGGATCGAACCACCTCGAGTAATGGTACTGCAGGCTCTGCTTCTCACCCTGGATATATGATCCATAACCGAAGTAACGGATCGGCTCTCCTTCGGCCTTGGACTTCAGGAACCCGGCGGCTCCTGTGGGTTCGTAATATCCGGCAAGGTCCACTTTCGCGGTCCTGAGCGCCCCCCTGGAGGTTGCGCGCTTCTCGATGATCGAGCTCCCCGCTGTAAACAGCTCGACGAACAGCACGAGCACCACCAGCGCCGCCGTCAACGGACGCGCCGAAGGCAAGAGAGCATAGGCCGCCACGCACGCCATGACGAAGATGAGCGCCAGCATCGTGTCCGGCGGAACCCCTATGCCAAGGTCGAGGAAGTCTGGGGTTCCGTCGGTCGGAGGTGACGACATGGGGCGCGTTACCAGGAACAGGGAGGTCAGGATGGGCAAGGCGGCGAGGGCTCCTGCGCTCTTGCCTCTCTCCGCCAGGCTGCTCAACGTGGCGCCGGCCAGCAGGGCGAAGCCGAGGTACAGGATCACCTTTAGCCTTTCGGGACCGTGTGTATGTATCGCCTCGAAGCCGGGCAACAGATGGTAAAGCGTCGAGTGCAGCAGGGTGACTCCCTGGCCCGAGAGGGTCAGCGCGCAGATCGAGAGCACGAAGAAGTAGGGCACGGCGTGCCGACCACGGGCGATAAGGGGCGCCGCGAGGGCGAGCGCGAGGGTCGGCAGGCCGGCATAGATGCCACTGGGCACCAGCAGCTTGCCCCAGGTCTTCAGCTTCCATCCTCCGTAGACGGTCTCGTCCGCCCCGATCCCGGCGTAACCGTCGGACAGGTTGGAGAGGGCGTTGTACTCCAGGCGGGGAAGAATGCCGGCGGCGGCGAGTCCAAAACCGAACACGAGCACCGCCCCGCCGTGGAGGAAGAGACCGGAGACCCTACCCCACGGGCCCCGAATGTTCTCCGGCGGAAAGAGCAGCGTGCGGTAGGCGACGTACCCGCCGAGGGCGAGGAGCGCGTAGTAGGAGCCCTGGCCCAGCCATGCGGCGAGGATCTGGCTCAGGGCCAGCCCGGAGAGCCCCCACCACAGGCCCCTATCCAGCCAGCGGGTGCTCCGGATCGCCAGCTCCGCGCCCAGGATCGCGAGCGGGAGCCACGCGGAGACACCGACGTAGGCGAAGCAGCAGAGGTTGCGCGTGTACAGATAGCCGGTGTACTCGTAGGCCACCGCCGCTAACATAGCGCCTGCCAGGTTCATCCGAAGCGTCCGGGCCAGGGCGTAGGTGCCGAGCCCGGCGAGCAGCAGATGGAAGATCAGGTAGCCGCTGGCGGCCACGGCCAGAGGCAGGAGGGTAAACAGCAGCATCGCCGGCAGGTAGGTCCAGCCGGATAGGGGGTCGCCCGCGAAGGGCGCGCCCGAGAACTGGTATGGATTCCAGGCCGGTATGTTGCCGGAACGCAGGCTCTCGCCGAGAAATGAGTACCAGGGATAGAACTGAGTTATGGTGTCCTTGCCGACGACGGTCCCATCGCCAACCAGGTTCCAGCCGGCGATCAGGGTGAGGACGACGAGCGCGAGTCCGGCGGCGAGGTCCGCGCGGCGTTTGACGGCGGGGAGAAACCGGAACCGCAAAGACTTGGCCGCGGGGGTCATGTGCCGTCTCGCTCCGGGCCTTTTTCGCAGAGGGCGTACTGGTACCAAGTATCTCGCCAGTGGCGCGCGGCGCTCCAGGGTTGGGTTTTGATCAGGGATCTGAACCCGCCGACATCCAGTACGGAGACCCCGCCGGGCTCCCGGTAGCTTCGTCCACGCTCGCCGCCGAAGTCCGCCAGGGTGGCGAGCAGCCGCATGGCCTGTAACGGCACGGATGCGCGCAGGGCCGAGCGCGGTTCGGCTATGAAGCAGCGTCCGCCGGGTTTGAGCACGCGGTACATCTCCGCCACCGCCCGTTCCGGCTCCGAGAGGACCATGAACAGCCGCGAAGCGACCAGGGCATCAACCGAGCCGGTAGGCCACGCCAGAGCCCGCACGTCCCCCTGCTCGAAGGTGCAGTTGCTCAGGCGACGGGCTAACGCGTGTGTACGGGCACGTCGCAACTGCCGCCCGGAGCGATCTACGCCGGTGACCCGCAGGTGCCCGAAGCGCGCGGCCAGGTGGCGGGCATAGAAGGCAGGCCCGCAGCCGAGCTCCGACAGGCTACTCCCTTTGGCAGGTACACCAACGGGCCAGAGGGCGGACGAGATCCGCTTGGTATCGTCCCGGAAGAGATGATCCCGGCATATGGCGTAGAGCCACGGGAAGCGTTCGAAGAGACTCTCCGGTTCTTCCACCGGGGAGATACCCCGTCCTTCGTTCTCCGCCGAAGCCTGCGTCATCGGCCGTAACCAGTCCGGGAGCTCTCCGTGGCGAGCTGATGGACGATGCGCTTTTCCCGCAAGGTCTGCTCGGCTTCCGCGAAGTAATCCCGCACGTCGCCCTGGGTGCCGATCCACTCCAGATACCTACCGATGCCTTCATCCAGGCTGACCCGCGGCTCGTAACCGGCCGAGCGTGCGCGGGAGGTATCGGAGGTCAAATGCCGCATCTCGCCTGGCCTGACCTCACCCCGAACGACCGGTTCGATACCCACGTCCAGAGCCTCTGCGACCATCTCCGCTACGTCGCGGATGGTCGTGGCCCGGCCGCTCCCGACGTTGACCGGCAGGCCGTCGAGGGCATCGCTCTGCGCCGCGAGCAGGTTGGCGCGCGCCACGTCCCCAACGTAGCAGAAGTCGCGGGTTTGCTCCCCGTCCTCGTAGAGCACGGGGGGCTGGCCGTTCAGGAGGCGGGTCGCGAAGATGGCGATGACCCCGGTGTAGGGGTTGAAGACCGACTGGCGCGGGCCGTAGGTGCAGGAGTAGCGCAGCGCCACGACCGGCGTGCCCGTTTGCCGACCCCACATCAGGGCCAGTCGCTCCTGGTCCACTTTGGTGAGCGCGTAGACCGTCTCACCCCCCATCGGGGCTTCTTCTGGAGTTGCGGTGGGCATCGTAGTAGCGTTGCATACCGGGCAGCGGACCGTGTAGTCTCCGGAGCGAAGCTGCTCGATGGGGCGGGGTTCCGGGAAGACAAGTCCGTGCTCGGGACAGCCGCCGGCGCCCTCGCGGTAGACGGCCTGCGAGGAGGCGACGACCATCTTCCTGATCGGCAGGTTCTCGTCGCGGATGATTTCGAGCATCTGGGCGGTGCCGAAGCTGTTGACGTGAACGTACTTGGCGATCTCGGGCATGTAGCCGCCGTAGGCAGCCTGGTGAAATACGATGTCTATGCCTCGTAGCGCCGAAGCAACGGCGTTGCGGTTGCGGATGTCGGCGTTTACGAACTCGGCCTCCGCCGGTATCCAGGGAGGTTTCCCCTTGCGGTGGGTCTGGGGTTCGAGGTTGTCGAGAGTGCGGACCGAGTAGCCTTCCTCCAAGAGCAGGTCGGTCAGGTGCGAGCCGATCAGGCCGGCTCCACCGGTGACCAGGGCCCGTTTGCCGTTCGACTTCCGGGTCATCGCTCTACGGGGCGTTCCTCACCCTCCTCACTCTCGGTTCGCTCTTCCGTCGTCTCTCTCGCAACCGAACGGTCCACGACGACGACGAAGATCAGGGTACACACGACC
>JACDAR010000090.1 GCA_013695335.1 Rubrobacter sp. | reverse complement strand
CCCCATGCGCTGGTGAAGGATTCACCTGGTTCGATGACGCGCAGCCCCACTCCGGTGTTGAAGGCGTTGGGGGCGCAGGTCATCGGCTCGATGGCTATACTCCGCCGCCTGTCGGCTTCGAGGACCGTGTCCCCGCTGTATGCCTGGATGAACCCGTGCTTCCCATCCATCCAGACCGTGATGGTGAACCCGCTCCCAGGGTTGGTCAACGTGACGTAGGTGTAGCCGTCATCGCCCGGGATCACATCGGCGTAGCACGTATCCAGCTCAACGCCCCCGATCTCACGTTCTTCCCTGAAATCCAGGTCCGTGCCCTCCACGCTGCTCCGGCCCGTGGGGATGAGTCTTTCGTCCGTCTCCAGGTAGGATGCGGCGGGAATACGTAATCTCGTCGTGTCCACGAACGGCGTTCCGACCGTGAAGTAAGGATGGTATCCGGCCCCGAACGGCAGCGGTTCCGCGCCCGCGTTTGAAGCGGTAGTCGTGATGGCGAGGCCCTTGCTCGAGAGCGTGTATTCCAGGCCGAGATCCAGGGTAAAAGGATAGCCCTCCTGTGGGTGGAGCCGGTGTCCCAGGGTGATGCTTGAGCCGGTTTTCTGAAGCGGCGTCCAGTTCAGCCAGCGCGTCAGGCCGTGGATGGCATTGTTTCTCTCGGGCTCAGTCAGGGGTAGCTGGTGTTTTCTGCCGTCGAACTGGTAGATGCCGCCGTCTATGCGGTTTGGGAACGGCAATAGTACCTGCCCGCGCGAGAAGCCGCCAAGCTCTTCAGGCCCGAAAGTGTCGAGAATCTCCATCTCTCCCACCCTGAACGAACGTAGCGTCGCCCCGATCTCCGTGACGGCGACGTGAAGGCCGCCGTGCGAGATTTCGAACTGTTCACCTGTTGGCAGCGGCATACTGGCTCCTCCCCTAAACGCCCGGAGCGGCATTATACAGAGACCCTCACGCCCGGTCGAAAAACGGGGTTCCTGCTAGGATGAATGTCCCCTTTACCCTCCTTACAACGCAGCCATGTGTGCCCGCACCCCGGCCCCGATCTCGATGGCGAAAGCAGGGTAGGGGCCGAGCCGCTCGTCCGCGATCCGGGTCAACTCCGACAGATCGGTGACGCCGCGTCCCAGTTCTTCCAGTACCACTTCCTCCACCCGATCCGTGAACTCCAGCGAGCGATCCAGGAATTCTGCCGCTTCTTTTCTTCGCATGGGTGGATAATGGGCGGTGAGCAGGTGTTCGGGACCGATTGCGCGGAGTTTGCGGATGGTGCTGCGGTAGGTGACCGCGTCGAAGTAGCGCGGTGGTTGCAACAGGCTCCCATCGCGGTCGTAGATGCCGCGTTCCAGCGCCGCGTCTATGATGATGGCGGCCCCGCTCCGTTCGTCCCAGATGCCGAGGTGGCCTGGCGTGTGGCCGGGGAGATGCATGACCTCGATGCGCCAGTCCGGGCCGAGACGCAGGGTTTCGCCACCGCGCAGGCCGGTGTCCACCGGGGCGTCATCGCCGAGTTCCGTCCGAAGCCACTCCACGGAGTCTTCGTCCGGGCCGAATCCGTAGGGATCAGACCACCGGTAGAGATCCGCGAGCGCGAGGTCCGTGCTCTCCACCCATGCCCGATCCGCCTCGCCGCACATGAACCGCACGGAAGGGGCCATCTCTTTCAGTGCGTGGTTGCCGCCGCAGTGGTCCACATCAGCGTGGCTGATGAGAACCTCGTCCAGGTCTTCGACCGAAAGCCCGATGCTTTCCAAGTACGGAACGATTACCTCCTCGGGCGTACCGGCGAGGCCGGTGTCCACGAGGATCTTGCGTTCCTCACCGGCGAGGAGGTACTGGCACATGAAACGTTCTCCGAGGTCCGACTCGATGCGGTGGATGCCGGGCAGGATCTCCATCCCTAACTCCTCGATGTCGGGGCGTGGTCGAGAACTCGAACGACCACGCAGCGTTTCGTCCGGCTAATGGCGCATCTCGTCTAGTTCAGCCTCTTCGCCCCGTAGTAGCCGTTCACGTACTTCATCGGGCGCTCGACGACGCTGCCCCAGTACGACGAGGAGTGGATGATGTTGCCGTTGCCAGAATATATGGCGACGTGGGTTATTGGGTTGCTCTCTCCCGCCTCTTTGAAAAAGACCAGGTCGCCTGGGCGGAGGTCAGACTTCTCGACGCTACTCCCCACCTGCCATTGCTGGATAGGATCGTCTGGTAACGCCAGATTGCCGAAGACCAGGCGCGTAAAGCAGGAGCAATCCTCCGAGACGTAAGCCTGGCAGGGCATCGGGGGTGAGTGCCTGTACGGCGTGCCGAGGTGGGTTCTCGCACGCTGGATCACCTCGTTTCCCGTGGGCATGCCGCCCGTTGGCGCTTCGGCCGCTGGCGCTTGGGCCGCGAATCCCAGGTCCGCATCCGTACTGGTCTTCGCCTGTGGCGTTACCTGGGTACCCCTTACCACCTTCACGGCGTCGGCGATCACACGTCCCTCGGCCTTCGAGTATCCGGCTACCCGCACGGAGTAGCGGTCGCCAGCTTTCATGTCGTACGCCCCGAGCCTAACCGATATACTGCCGTCTTTGCGCTGGTTGACGTCGACGTTTTCGAGTCCTGAGGCTGTGCCTATACGGAAGCGGGCCTTGGGGTTGTTGCGCTTGCCAGCGGGCCAGCGGGCATAGACCGTGTAGCGGCCGGCGGTG
>JACDAR010000082.1 GCA_013695335.1 Rubrobacter sp. | reverse complement strand
CTGACCTCTCGATGATCCACTACGTCAACGTCTACCTCACTCCTGACGCCACCCTCGAATCCGACGAGACAGGCACGCGCCACCTCGCCGGCCATCGCACCGCGCGGCAGACTGGTGACCTCGTGATCGTGGTTTCCGAACGTCGCAGGGTAGTGAGTCTGTATCAGGGGCCGTACGGACCTCACGTGCTCGAAGACATAGGGGTTGTGCTGTCGAAGGCGAACTCTGCCCTTGCGACGCTGGAGAAATTCACCGTGCGTCTGACGGAGGAGGCGCGGAACCTCACGGTACATGAATATGACGGGGCGGTGACGCTCAGGGAGGTGGTTGGGGCGATCTCGACGTTCGAGTATTCTGCGCGCATCGCTGACGAAATAGAAGCGTACGTGCGGGAGCTAGGAAGCGAGGGGCGGCTGATCGAGATGCAGCTAGAGCAGGCTTTTCACAACGTCCCTGACCAGTACGATGCGATTCTCAAAGACTACGTGGACGATGGCGTCGATCCTGGAGACGTCAGGGATGAGTTGCATGCATTCACGTCGGAGCAGCTCTCGGAGCCGATCGAGATCACCCAGCTACTTGGCTACGGTTCCGTCGGGCAGGCGGAAGAGGTGCTGGTGAAGCCAAGGGGATACAGGCAACTCGAAAGGGTGCCGCGTCTCCCGAAGCGGGTGGCGGAACGCTTGATCTCGGAGTTCGGCTCGCTCCAGGATCTACTCGCCGCCACCGAGGAGGAACTCGACGAGGTCGAGGGCGTGGGCCAGGCCAGGGCGCGCGCTATCCACAGGGGCCTTGAGCGCCAGAGGAGTCTCGAGACCTCAAACGAGGTACTCTAGTAATGAGCAAAGCGGAGGTAAACGTGTCCGAGAACAGCGCGACTACAACATCAGGCGAGGTCTTCAACGAGGGGGATCTCGTCGTCTACCCCAACCACGGCGCCGGGTGCGTCTCAGGGGTCGAGGCGAAAACAATCCTCGGGGAGGAGCGGAGCTACTACGTGGTGTACATTCCTGACGCCGAGCTCACCCTGAGCATCCCAGCTGACGGAGACAGCGGCCTTCGCGCCTGCGCCGACGAGGACACAGTGGAGGCAGCCCTCTCCGTGCTCAGGGGCGAGGCAACGGAAATGCCCCAGAACTGGAACCAGCGGCTCAAGCACAACCAGGCAAAACTTCGGGATGGTGAGATTTCACAGGTCGCCGAAGTCGTGCGGAACCTCTCATCCTACGGCGGCGAACACAACCTCTCGACCGGGGAGCGCAACATGCTGATGAAGGCGCGGCGCATTCTGGTCTCCGAGGTCGCGCTGGTTCGGAATCTCGACGCCAAGCGGGCCGAGGAACTGGTGGATGAGGTTCTGGGCGAGGGCATAGCGGAGGACGCCACATAGCTCCCCCCGCAGTCGCCCTCATCCTCGCAGGCGGGACCGGCAGCCGGATGGGCCGTCCCAAGCAGTTCATAGAACTACTCGGACGCCCGGCCCTCCACCATACCCTCCGCGCCTTCGAGGAATCCCCGGAAATATCGCGCATATACGCAGTCGGAGACTGCGGGCGCATACGAGATCTCGCCTCCGAAGGCGGTATCAGCAAGTACGCAGGATGCACCCAGCCTGGCTCCTGCCGTTCTTTCTCCACCAGAAACGGGCTCGGAATATGCGACGAAGATCCGGAGACGCTGGTCCTTATCCACGACGGCTCCCGGTGCCTCGTCACGCCTGACCTCGTGGGGCGCGTGGTCTGGGCGATGGAAGGGGAAGCCGATGGCTCTGTTCCTGCCCTCCCCGTCTCGGATACCATCAAGGTCGCTGAGGATGGCATGGTTCACGAGACCCTGGACCGGAACAGGCTCCACGCAGTGCAGACCCCGCAGGCATTCCGGCTTGGACTGCTGCGCGAGATCTTCTCTTCCCCCGAGGATGAAATACTCGACGCCACGGACGACGCTTCACTTGTCGAGCGGAATGGAGGACGCGTCGCGCTGGTGCCTGGTGAGAAGACCAACATCAAGCTGACTTCGCCGGAGGATCTCATTCTGGCCGAAGCCATCATGCGCTCCCGCTCCCGCATCCATAACGGCGGGAGTATGGTTGCGGATCATCAGGTACGGATATGAGCTTTAGAGTGGTTCTGGCGCATGGAATTGGGGTTGAAAATTAGCCGCGCCAGGACCACTTTTCGGGTCGGCCTCGGCGTGGACGTACACGCTTTCGCCGAAGCTGAAGATGGAAGACGACTCGTGCTCGGGGGAGTCGAGATCCCGCACGAACGAGGTCTGATCGGCCACTCCGACACCGACGTGCTTGCCCACGCAGTCACCGACGCGCTGTTAGGCGCTGCGGGCCTCGAAGACATCGGGCACTATTTTCCAGATACCGACGAGCGATTCAAGGACGCCGATTCCGTCGAGTTGCTACGCCTGATCCGGGCTCTGGTCGAGGAAAACTGGGCCGTGGTCAACGTTGATGCCGTGGTGATCTGCGAGCGGCCCAAGATCCGGGACCACCGCGACGCCATGCGCGCCAACCTGGCTACAGCCCTCGGCGTCGAGCCTTCGCAAGTATCCGTGCGCGGCACGACCAGCGAGAAGCTCGGTTTCACTGGCCGGGGAGAGGGGATCGCGGCGCAGGCTGTATGTTTGCTGGAGGGCCGGGGTGACGGCTGAAGTAAGGACGCGCTTCGCCCCCAGTCCGACAGGGATGCTCCACCTGGGAAGCGCCCGCACCGCGCTCTTCAACTACCTGTTCGCCTGGCATTACGGTGGAGAGGTAATACTCCGCGTCGAAGACACAGATCGGGCGCGCAGCACACCGGAGTTCGAGCAGGTGCAACTGGAGGATCTTGCGTGGCTGGGGATCACTTTTGACGAAGGCCCGTACCGACAGAGCGAGCGCGGTGAACTCTACGCGAAGGCAATCGAGGATCTCGCTGCGAAAGATCTCGTATACGAGACTGCGGATGAAGATGGACGGCGGGCTTTGTATTTTCGGCCACCGGAGCGACAGGGGAGTTTCCGTGATGGGTTGCGCGGTGACGTGCAGTTCTCCAGGGTGGATGATTTCGTAGTTCGCAAATCCGACGGCACGCCCTCGTACAACTTCGCGGCGGTTGTGGACGATGTGGACATGGTCATCACGCACGTCATCCGGGGTGAAGAGCATCTCTCGAATACCGCTCGTCAGACGCTCCTCTACCGGGCGCTGGGAGAGAAAGAGCCAGTGTTTCTCCACCTCGGCCTGATCCTGGGTCAAGACGGCAAGAAACTCTCCAAACGGAACGGGGATGCCAGCGTCGTGGATTACCGGTGGCAAGGTTACCTGCCTGAGGCGCTCATCAACTATCTGGCGCTACTCGGCTGGAATCATCCCGAGGGGCTGGAAGATTTCAGGGATCTCGCCGAGCTTTCGCGGGAGTGGGACCCTTCGCGTCTGGGTGCGAGCCCGGCTGCCTTTGATCCGGATCGACTCGTCTCCATCAACGCCAGGCATATCCGCCGACTTCCAACCGATGAGTTGCGCCGACGCACCGAACCTATTCTGGATGGGACGTTGCCTGCCGGAAGGGAACCCGTCGCGGTCGAAGCCATGCAGGAGGAAATGCACGTTCTCTCAGACGCGCCGCGTCTGCTCATGGAACTTGTCGGGTCGGTTGACCCGGATGCCTTTGTGAAAGAGTTGCCAGGGTCTAGCGCGGAGGTGCTGGGGCACGTTGTCGGTGAGTTGGATCAACGAGCGCCGGAGAGCCTGGAAGACGCGCGGAATTTCGTCACGGAGATGCGGGCATGGGCGAAAGAGAATGGTGTGAAGTCGCGGGATCTTCTCCATCCATTGCGGTTGGCGCTCACGGGGCGGAACCGGGGACCGGAGATGGCGTACCTCTTCGCCGTTCTTGGGCCGGATGAGGCGCGGGTCAGGATAGAGCGGGCGAGAGAGGCTATCCTTAAGATATGAGCGTGAAGGTTCGAGACACTCTGAGCGGTGACCGGGTAGAGGTAGGTGGCGACGGTAAAGTCGGCCTGTACGTCTGTGGGCCGACGGTCTACAACCACATCCACATAGGCAACGTCAGGGCGCCGCTGTTCTGGGATGTGGTGGCGAGGTATCTGCGAAGCCGGGGATACGAGGTGACGTTCGTCCAGAACGTGACGGATGTCGAGGACAAGATCATCAACAAAGCAAACGAGGAAGGCATCTCCTGGAAGGAGATCGTGGATCGTTACACGGACTCGTTCCACGAGAGGCTTGAATCTATCGGCGTTGGCCTGCCTGACATCGAGCCGCGGGCTACGGAGCACATACCCGAGATGATCTCGCTTATCGAAGAGTTGATCTCGGACGGCCACGCCTACGCGCCAGGCAACGGTGACGTGTACTACTCGGTCGAGAGCTACCCCGAGTACGGACGGCTCTCCCACCAGCGCGCCGCCGACATGCGCGAGACTGAGAAAGGACAGACTGGATTCAAGCGGAGCCCGCTCGACTTCGCCCTCTGGAAAGCATCCAAGCCGGGCGAGCCTGCATGGCGGAGTCCGTGGGGTGAGGGCCGTCCCGGCTGGCACATCGAGTGTTCGGCGATGGTCGAGAAGCACCTGCCGGGCGGCGCGGATATTCACGGCGGCGGCTCGGATCTACTCTTCCCGCACCACGAGAACGAGCTCGCCCAGAGCGCGCGCGCACATCCGGATCGCACTTTTGTGCGGGCGTGGGCGCATCATGGCATGGTCAACTTCGTAGGGGATAAGATGTCCAAGAGCCTCGGCAACATCCTCGACGCGAAGGAGGCCGTCGAGCTTCACGGGCGCAATGCCGTCAGGATGTGGTTCTTGCAGAGTCACTACTCCCAGCCCATAGATTATTCGGGTGAGATCCTCGAAGAGAAGCGGCGTTCCTTCGAGCGCCTGCTCCGCCTGTACCGTCAGATCTCCGGTTCGAAGGCGTCCTCCGACCTGTCCGATGAACTCGCTGCCCGCCTGCGCGAGAACGTCGAGGTGGCGATGGACCATGATTTCGATACGCCGGAGGCAATAGCCGCCATCTTCGATGTAGCCCGCCGGGCTGGGCGTGAGATCTCAGCCCTCCCCGATGCCGCTGGTGAGTTCGCTTCTCTCAGAGATGCGATGGGGGGCCTCCTGACCATCTTTGGTTTCGAGCTATCCGAGGAGATAGCCGCCGAGGTGGACGGTGTCCGCATTCGGTACGAAGGTGAGCCAGATGGTGAGATCTTGAGCCGGGTCGCGGAGCGGGAACGGGCGCGGCGCGAGAAGGACTGGCCGGTCGCGGATAGACTGCGAGACGAGCTTGGAGCCGGGGGATGGACGGTGGAAGACACGCCGGAAGGCCCGATCCTGAACCGCCTCTGAGCCCATGACCGAGATCGTCTACGGCGTCCGTCCGGTGATAGAAGCCCTGCGCGCCGCCCGGCGCGAAGTGTTCGAGGTCCTCGATTCCACGGACAACAAAGAAGTTCGCCAGGTATCGGCTGAACGTGGCGTGCCTGTCAGGAAAGTCCCTCGCCCGAAGATCGAAGAACTGGCGAACGGCGGGGTTCATCAGGGAGTCGCGGCCCGCGTTGGTGCGTATCCGTACACGGACCTCGACGACATCCTCGCCGTACCCGAGCCTCTCATCGTCGTGCTCGACGGCATCACTGACCCTCGCAATCTTGGCGCTATTTTGCGGGTCGCTGACGCAGCGGGGGTGAGCGGCGTCGCGATCCCGAAGGACCGCGCGGCGACTGTCACGCCTGTGGCGGTGAAGGCTAGCGCTGGTGCGAGTGAGCATATTCGTGTTGCACGCGAGACCAACCTCCGCCGCGCCATAGATCAGATGAAGAAGTCTGGAGTGTGGGTGTACGCCGCCGAGTCGGATGGGACGCCGCACACGAAGCACGACCTCGCGGGACCGGTCGCGCTGGTGCTCGGGAGCGAGGGGAAGGGCATCAGGCGGCTGGTGCGGGAGGCCTGCGACGGGGCGGTCTCCGTGCCGATGTTCGGGGCCGTGGACTCGCTCAACGTCTCGGTGGCGGCTGCTGTGTTGTTGTACGAGGCACGGCGGCAGCGGGGAGGATGAGATGTCCTCGTACCTGATCCTCGACGCGTACAACGTGATCGGGGCTCTTGAACGCTACCGGAATGCTGACAGCTTCGACGCCGCGCGGGAGTCGCTGATCAACGACGCCCTCAAGGCCGCAGGATGGACGGGACGCGAGATATATGTCATCTTCGACGCCCACCGCAGTCCAGGGCCGGAGAGGATCGAACCGCTGGCAGGCGGCGCGGTTCGCGTCGTATATAGCGCACCGGGCGAGTCTGCTGACGATTTCATCGAACGCCTCATCGGCAGGCTCCACGGAGATTTCACCGTTTATACGGCGGACTTCGCGCTCCAGCGCACGGTACTTGCGCGTAGCGGAACCCGCGCCACGCCGCGCGAGTTTGAGGATCTGCTGGATGAGCTTCCCGCAGTGACCCGACGGCCCGATGCGCCGCGCCGCTATCGTATCGCCGACCATATCTCCGCCGAGACGAGGGTGAAGCTGGAGGAGATACGGCGCCGTGCGGAGTAGGCATCAGGTCTCAGGCTACAGGCATCAGATATTGGCGGGGTCGGATGCCGAACGGTGGCGTACTAGGCTCTCCGGAGTACTGCTTGGTAGAATAACGTCCGGCGAGCAGGTCAGAGTGCTGGCAAAGGAGAAGCTGATACCTGATGCCTGATGCCTGAAACCTAATCGCCCGGGTAGCTCAGAGGTAGAGCAGCCGCCTTGTAAGCGGCCGGTCGGGGGTTCGATTCCCTTCCCGGGCTCTCGGGGTGATCTCACCGTTCTGTTGAAAAGTGCGTGGCTTTTGCTACCATATCCGGGCGTTTCGGGGCGCGAAGCTCTGGGCGTGGCTGGGGGTGTGCCCGAGCGGCCAAAGGGAGCAGACTGTAAATCTGCCGGCTTCGCCTACGGAGGTTCGAATCCTCCCGCCCCCATAACCGAATATGCCCCTGTAGCTCAGTGGTAGAGCACCTCCATGGTAAGGAGGGGGTCAGCGGTTCAAGTCCGCTCGGGGGCTCTGGGACCAGGGTTGTAATGATTCTGGTCCGGCAACATACAGGCGTGGCGGCGTAGCTCAGTCGGTTAGAGCAGCGGAATCATAATCCGCGTGTCGCAGGTTCGAGTCCTGCCGCCGCTACTTTTTCTTGTCCGGTATGGAAGTGTAGACGAGGAAGGAACGAATAATGAGCAGAGGGAAGTTCGAGAGGAACAAGCCACACCTTAACGTTGGCACCATTGGTCACGTAGACCACGGCAAAACCACCCTCACCGCAGCTATCACAAAGGTCCTCGCCAAGGAGGTCCCAAACGACCCGGCTAACCGTGAGGTCGCCTTCGACCAGATTGACAACGCTCCAGAGGAGAGGCAGCGTGGCATCACCATCGCCACCTCACACCAGGAGTACGCCACCGCAAATAGGCACTACGCCCACGTTGACTGCCCAGGTCACGCAGACTACGTGAAGAACATGATCACCGGAGCGGCCCAGATGGACGGAGCCATCCTCGTCGTCTCAGCGGCAGATGGTCCCATGCCACAGACAAGGGAGCACATCCTGCTGGCAAGGCAGGTGGGAGTTCCATACATAGTCGTCTACCTAAACAAGGCAGACCAGGTAGACGACCCAGAGCTTCTAGAGCTGGTAGAGATGGAAGTGCGTGAGCTACTCTCTGAGTACGACTTCCCAGGTGATGACGTACCAGTAGTCACGGGCTCGGCCCTCCGTGCCCTCGAAGGTCAGGAAGGAGAGCAGGCGGAAGGCTCGATCATGGCT
>JACDAR010000078.1 GCA_013695335.1 Rubrobacter sp. | reverse complement strand
CCGGCAAAGAAGGGCGCCCACCCCGAAGAGAACATCTCAGCTCCTGACGCTGGTGCGCTCGAAGCGATGCTGGATACTGCATCCGTCAGGATGGTAACGCTCGCCACAGAGATGCCGAACGCCGGGGAACTGGTCGAGGTCGCGGCCGGACGGGGCGTCGTGGTCTCCCTCGGCCACTCGAACGCGACCTTCGAGGAGGCGTTGGATGCCCTGGATTCCGGCGTCCGCGGCGCGACTCATCTCTTCAACGCCATGAGCCCTATGCACCACAGGGACCCTGGAGTTCCTGGGGCCGTGCTGGTACATCCCGGTGTTGTGTGCGGGATCATCGCCGACGGAAGGCACGTTCATCCGGGCATGGTCCAGCTTGCATACGAGAAGCTTGGCGTGGACCGGATCTACCTGGTAACAGACGCCATGTCCGCCGCCGGAATGGGTGAGGGACAATACACCCTTGGCGACCGTCACGTCAGCATGAAAGACGGCGTACCCAGGCTGGAAGACGGAACGATAGCCGGAAGCGTGTTGCTCATGCACGAAGCCCTGGGAAACGTCATGGCTTTCACAGGATGCACGCTTCCCGAAGCCGTGCGGATGGCGGCGACCACCCCGGCAAGGCTTATCGGGGAAGACGGTCGCAAGGGACGATTGTCCCCAGGCTGCGACGCGGATGTGATCGCCCTTTCACCAGATCTGAACGTCGAGATGGTGTGGACGAAGGGCGAAACCGCGTACGACCGGCGCAGCTCCGCTTGAGCCACTGGAACGTGAGCCTCGCAGGCGCGTAGTCCCGGAAGCGCTTACCCCAACCTTATAATTACTCGGCTATCCGTTGGGCGAGCAGCCGTCTTGCCTCCTGGGCGCTGCGGCGATTGTCGTCTCGCATCCGGCGGAAGAAACCGGCTAGTTCGTCGTCGCCGGTTCGCTCCGCGCTTCTGGCCAGGGCGTCGTACCTGTCGGCGTTCCGCATGGTCACGTCGTAGAGTGCGGCTTTCACGCAGATCACCTCCTGCAATAGCTAACATCGACTGGCGGAGTATATGCCAGAAACATATAGCGTCGATGCCCTGATGTGCGTAGTTCACCAGAACCGGATCATCGCTTCTGCGGGAACAGCCGGAAAAGGCGCAGGTATGGGCTATTGGGCTGTGATTCGGGAGAGAACGTCGTCCATTCGTTCCAGCGCGCGGGCTATGTTTTCGCGTGAGTTGGCGTAGGAGAGGCGCACGTGGCCTTCGCCGTGCTCGCCGAATCCCGTGCCGGAGAGGCAGGCGACGCCAGCCTCTTCGAGGAGCGTGTCAGCCAGGGATTGTGCGGAGAGACCTGTTCCCGTGATACGGGGGAACGCGTAGAAAGCGCCCTTCGGGGTTGCGCACTCGACGCCAGGGAGTTCGTTGAGGCCGGACACTATGAGATCCCGCCTCGCCCTGAACTCTTCGAGCATACGTTCGACGTTGTCCTGCGGCCCTCTGAGCGCCGCGATCCCTGCGTGCTGGGCAACGGCGCTGGCGCATGAATTGGAGTTGACCTGGAGCTTCGTGATCTCCGATGCCAGATCCTCGGGCATCACACCGTAGCCAAGGCGCCAGCCTGTCATGGCGTAGGTTTTGGAGAAGCCGTCCAGGATACAGGTGCGTTCGTCAGGGCCGAAACCCGGTTCCGAGGTGATGGAGGCGAAGCTGCCTTCTTCGTAGGCGAGGCGCGAGTAGATCTCATCCGACAGAACGAACGCGCCAGGATGTTCGCGCAGAATACCAGCGAGGGTCGAGATGTCTTCCGCGGTCAGCACGCCGCCAGTTGGGTTGGCCGGGGAGTTGAGGATGACGAGCTTTGTTTTGTCGGAGAGGCCAGCGCGGAACTCTTCGGGGTCGAAGCGGAAATCGTTCTCCTGGCGCAGCGGCACGAACACTGGATTCCCTCCGGCGAAGCGGACCATGGACTCGTAGATCGGGAACGCTGGGTTGGGCAGCAGCACCTCATCGCCCTGTTCGATGAGCGCGAGGATTATGAAGAACATGATCGGCTTTCCGCCAGGCGTGACCACTACTTGATCCGGACTAACCTCGATCCCCCGGCTCGCGGCCACGTCCTCCGCGATTGCCTCCCGCAGCTCGATGATGCCGTTGGATGGGGTGTAGTGCGTTTGTCCCTCGCGCAGAGCCCGGCATCCAGCCTCGACGATGTGCTCCGGCGTATCGAAGTCCGGCTCGCCGATCTCCAGGTGAATGATGTCGCGCCCCCGGGCCTCCAGCGCCTTCGCCTTCGCCAGCACCGCAAACGCCGACTCCGTTCCCAGCAAGGACATGCGATCCGCCAACTCCACCCGAAGCTCCTTCCTCCGCACGCTACGACGCGGCCCATTACACCACACGCGCTATCGGGAAAGTCAGAGATCCAACTCCCAGTTCTGCCCGACGAGGTCGTGTCCGAAGCTGTGGTGTTCATCTTCCTCGACGAGCCGGAATCCTTGTTTCTGATAGATGCGGCGGGCGGCGTGCAGCACGTCGTTGGTCCAGAGGGTGAGCTTTCGGTATCCGGCGCGGCGGGCGAAGCGGATGCATTCTTCGACGAGTCTTTCTCCCAGGCCGAGGCCGC
>JACDAR010000071.1 GCA_013695335.1 Rubrobacter sp. | reverse complement strand
TAGGTTCTCCGACTTGTTGTGTAAGCAAATCTGGAGGGGGACTTATGAAGTCTTTGCTCAAGATCTTTATGGTGGCTGGCTTGATGACGCTCTCGCTGGCTTTCCTGCAAGGTGAGGCGTCGGCCGACACCCAGCTCGCGAGCTGGTACGGGCCTGGCCTCGAAGGGAACCTGACCGCGAGCGGTGACGTGTTCGAGCCGTACACCGAGTACACGGCGGCTTCCCTGCAGTACCCGTTCGGGACCAGGCTGCTGGTTAGCTACGGCGGCTACTCCACGGTGGTGGAGGTCACGGATAGCGGGCCGTACTATGGCGGCCGGGATATCGACCTGTCTGCGGTTGCGGCAGAGGATATCGGGCTGACCTACGCTGGCGTGGACTACGTCGACGTACAGGTCCTCAGCTACTAGGGTCCAGGCTCTCGAAGCCTGAACGGAAGAGCGGGCGCGGTGCTTCGGCATCGCGCCCGTTTTCTTTATCGAAGTATCCGAGGCGGTTTCCCAAATTCCCATTATCCACGCGTTTGGCAAGGGTTGAGGCGGGCATATAATCCATCCGAAGCTCGCAGGCCACATTGGGGAATGGGGATGACCGAGGAGAGGTTGCAGAGGGTAAGGTTCTTCGAGTTCCTGACGGACGAGGAGCGTTCGGAGTTCATGGAGGGGGCAGAACCCGCCACGTTCGAGGCTGGGATGGAGATCATCTCAGAGGGCGAGGAGCCTTCTAGTATTTTCGTCCTCACGTCTGGGCGGGTCGAGGTCAGGAAGAAGATCCCAGGCGGCCGAGACCGGCTGATGGCCGAGATAGAGGCTGGCAGGGATGCGACGGTAGTTGGCGAGCGGGGTCTTCTCGGACGGAACAAAGCATCAGCGACCGTCAGGGCGGCCGGGCGCGTGGAGGCCATCAGGATTCCGAGGGAGACATTCTGGCGTATGATCTCCGACGGCCGACCAGCCGCGTTCAAGCTGTCATACCGTATAGCCCGTACCCTGGCCCAGAGGCTCACCCGTCTGGACGAAGAAGTCGTCGAAGCCATCAGGGATCTCGAACGCCGCGGGGAGACCGACCTTGAGGCATTCCGGGACAGGCTCATCGTCGAGTGGATCTCATAGAGGAGGAACTCCATGCCACGGAAACCATCCCTTGACGGCATACCCCTCTTCGAGCGGCTCTCCCCCGACGAGCGGGACGAGTTGGCCGAGTTCATGCAGCCGACGAGCTTCGGCCCTGGCACGTTCATCTACGAAGAGGGCGGCCCCGAAGAGACGCTGTACGTGCTCACCTCGGGAACCGTTGAGGTTCACAAGAGAGTCCTCCCAGGACGCACCCATCAGCTTGCGACAATGGACGCGCCTACGGTCATCGGCGAGATGGGCCTTCTGACCGAGCCGAGGGCGACAGCGAGCGTCACGGCGAAGACCCAGGTGGAAGCCCACGGAATCTCCAGGGATCAGCTGCTGGAGATGCTCGACGAAGATTCCCTCGCTGCATGCAAGCTGGTACACGAGATCGGCCGCACCCTCGCGGGACGCATGGCCCGTACCGACGAGTCAGTGGCAAGCATCATAGGCCAGCTCGAACGCCGCAACGCCCGCAGTGACCATGACCCCGACGTCTTCGGAGACCGCCTCCTCAGCGACTGGGGGTTCTAATACCCGACCGAAGCGCGAACACCCTGGCCGGGTCCACGGTGGTGGTGATAGGCGGAAGCTCCGGGATCGGTCTTGCGTGCGTGCAGTCCGCCCACGGAGCGGGAGCTTCTGTAGTCATCGCTGGCCGCTCTGCCGAAAAACTCTCCCAGGCGCGGCAGAGAATCGGTGAGGATGTCACTACCGCAAGCGTGGACGTAGCGAAAGAATCTGAAGTCAGCGCCCTGTTCGGGGAGATTCCGCGCGTCGATCATCTGATCGTCACAGCCGCCGAAACGGTCTCCGCGAGCATCGCCGAAGCCGAAGAAAGAGAAGTGCGTTCGACCATAGACATTCGCCTCTGGGGCGGTTTTCGCGCCGCCAAATACGCGGCCCCCAGGATGGATGGCGGTTCCATTACTTTCGTTTCGGGGACTTCGTCACAGCGTCCATATGAAGGCTCAGCGTTCGTGTCCGCTTCGTGCGGGGCGATCGAAGCCTTCTCCCGCGCGCTGGCCCTCGAACTCGCACCCACGCGGGTCAACGTGATCCAGGCCGGCATCATCGACACCCCGCTACTAGACGACTTCTACGGCGAGAAGCGCGAGAAAGTCGTCAGGGAACTGGCCAACACCCTGCCTGCAGGAAGGATCGGACGCCCAGAAGACATCGCGGACGCCGCAATGTTCCTGATGCGAAACGGCTTCGTCACCGGGACGGTCTTGACCATCGACGGCGGCAAGTTGCTAGCCTGAACCGACCTCGGCCCTAGAACCGCTCGACCACCGTGCGGGCCAGCATGTGCAGCGGAAGATAGTCAGGGCCGCCGGCCTTCGAGTCGGTGCCTGAGAGCCCGAAACCGCCGAACGGCTGCACGCCGACGAGCGCGCCGGTGATGCTGCGGTTGAAGTAAACGTTGCCAGCTTCGAATTCCCTGCGGGCTTTTTCGAGGTGGCCGCGGTTCTTGGAGTAGACGCCGCCTGTCAGGCCGTATGGGTTGCCGTTGGCGATGCGCAGGGCATCGTCGAAGTCTCCGGCCTTTATCACCGAGAGGACGGGACCGAAGATCTCCTCCTGCGAAACCCGCGCCCTCTCGCCAGCCTCGAAGATGGTCGGGGTGACGAAGTATCCGTCGCCGGGATCTCCGGGGTCTTCACCGAGCACCCTGTCACCCTCGCCCTTGCCAACGTCTATGTAGCCCGATACCTTCTCGAACTGTGGTTCGCTGATGACTGGCCCGACGTTCACGTCCGCGCCTTCTTCGGCGGGAATACCTACCTTGAGACCTTTTGCCTGCTCGACGACCTTCGACAACACCTCATCGTAAATATCGGCGTGGAGGATGGCGCGGCTGGCGGCGCTGCATTTCTGGCCGGAGTAGCCGTAGGCGCTCTTCACGATGTCGGCGGCCGCAGCGTCGAGGTCGGCGGAGTCGTCTATGACCATCGCGTCCTTGCCGCCCATCTCGGCGATGACCCGTTTGATCCAACGCTGCCCTTCCACCTGCTTCGCCGCAAGCTCGTTGATCCGCAAGCCAGTCTGCATCGAACCCGTGAACGAGATAAAGCGCGTCCTGGCGTCGCCGACGAGGTAATCCCCGATCTCCGCCCCGTATCCCGGCAGGAAGTTAAGGACGCCATCGGGTAATCCTGCCTCAGCAAATATCTCAGCGACGACGGCCCCAATCACCGATGTGAACTCCGAAGGCTTCATCACCACGGTGTTCCC
>JACDAR010000041.1 GCA_013695335.1 Rubrobacter sp. | reverse complement strand
CTTGAAGACCTCCACCACCTCGAAGTCCGCCCTCTCGGCGTACTCCAGCAGGTCGCGCTCCTGGCGGTCGTTGTCCTGGTCCGAGGTCGAGACCCGGCAGTAGATCGCAACCCTTCTCCGGCCATTTCTCCGTACCATTTAAACCCCCTCGGATTCGCCACTCTGCGACCCGCCCAAACAGCGGGTTTTCGGACGCCACGAAGCGTACCAGGAAAAGATTAGTCTACTTGGTGCAGTGTATGTGCTGCAGAAGTCCTCTCTAGGTCTGTTAGACCGGTCGGCTCAGTGTTGGCGGAGCCGGGTCGCCTGTTAACTTCACCGGTACTCGTACTCGCCATCCCTGAGCCTCAGTCAGCGAGGCGACGGACGATGCGACGCAATTGTGCACCGTAGCGCTCCTCGAACTCGGGTGAGTGAGGATTGAGCCCGAAGATCTTGCGAACCATCTGAGGCATCACTATCGGGGCAACAACCGCCCCCATGAGGAGCAGCCGCACGGAAGCGGGATCGAGATCCGAGGCCAGCTCGCCGTCGGCTTGGCGTTTTAGTAGGCTAGAGAGGTCTTCGCTCCTTGGGGAGTCGTCGGGTGGCTGTTCCGTACCTTCCGAGAATCCCCTCCACACCAGAAGACGCATCAGACGCGGGTCTGCAAGAACGTCGTGTAGGTAACGGACGATCAGATCTTCAAGGGCAAGATCGGGGTCGGCAAAGGTCGCCTCGCGATCCAACCAACTATGTTGAAGCTCCCGGTAGAGTCCCTCCTTGCTTCCGAAATAGTAGTTGATTAATTGCTTGTTGACCCCGGCACTCTCAGCGATGTCCCCCACGCGAGCCCCAGCAAAGCCTTTGGCCGCGAACTCGTCCAACGCTGCCGCCAACAACTGACGGCGGGAGCGCTCGGCGTCCCGTTGGCGCTCTCCGGGTGCCGGCGCCCGTCGCGGACCCGGCCTCTGATCCTCACCATGGATAGGATGACCCGATTTCTTCTCCATACCGGCATCCTACCAGTTACTATCTTTACGTAAAACAGTGTTAATCATATAGTTGGTTGACATTGTTTTATATACAGATGATAATAGGTGGCATGACTATCCACTACGACGAGAGCTTGGGCGGCCTCCGGGACATGAAGCACTAGCGGCGTTGGACCCGGGGTTCCTGTGAAACCCGTGGAACGGTGGAGGCCGGTGGCCCTGTCGCAACGCTTCCAGGTTCCAGGTTGGCGCATGAGGTTTTTGCCCGCTCAGTCATGTGGTCACGAAAAAGATCGGTGGAAGAGGTTCGGCATGGATCGAGGTTCACTGCCGGCGACACCGCGAAGACCTCGCGAGAGGAGGATCGGAATGAACGATGAATCTATGACACTGATTGAGGAGGAGGTGCTCCGCTGGCCTGGGACAACCTCCGAAACCGGCAGGTTCAATGCGGTGTTCTTTCGCTACGGTAAGCGTACGATCGGGCATATCCACCGCGACGGTATGGCCGATCTTCCCGTGACGAAGGAGATGCGCGAGGGCCTGCTCTCCGAAGGTCGGGCACGTCAGCACCGGGCTGGCTCCAAAGGCTATGTCAGCTACCCCATAGAGGAACGGGAAGACGTCTCTGCTGTCCTGGAGATCCTGGGCTCGAATTATGCGCGGGCCAGGGAGGCCGCGGAAGGCGTCGCCGAGCGCCGGGCCGCTAGCCGGGGAGAGGAGGACGAGACATGAGCGCGTCTGTGGGAGGTACGCAACCATGACATTCACCGAAGTTGAACGTGGTTACCTGGCCGCGCAGGCTCTCGGTAGACTCGCGACCGTCTCGCCCGATGGGGACCCGCAGAATAACCCCGTCGCCTTCCGCCATAACGTCGAGACTGACACCATCGACATCGGCGGTTTCAAGATGGGCGCCAGCCGTAAGTTCCGCAACGTCCAAGCCGATGGGCGGGTCTCCTTCGTCGTGGACGACATCGCCTCGCTCGACCCGTGGCGAGTCCGGGGCATCGAGATCCGTGGTCGGGCCGAGGCGCTGGCGGATCAGGCCCCGCATATGCCTTATTTCAGCAATGAGATTATCCGCATCCACCCGCGGCGCATCATCTCTTGGGGAATAGATCCAGCAACCGAAGGCATGCAAAAGCGTAACGTCGAGCCGGACCCGAAGGTCCCGTGGTGAACTGCAGTGGACTCATTCTCGGCAGATTATTCGTGCAACGCCCGCTCGATGACAACCCCTCACGCCAGTGAAAGGAGGTAGCCATGGCAACCGTGATCGTGTTCGATGAGTACGGCGAACCGGACGTCTTGCATCCTATCGAGGTACCAGATCCTGAACCCGGACCCGGGCAGGTGCGAATCCGGGTCCGGGCCGCCGGGGTACAGCCGTTTGACTGCGGCACCCGGCGCGGGGACTTCGCCGACTACTTCCCGCTGGAGTTCCCGGCTCGCCTCGGCAACGAGGTCGCCGGGATCGTCGACCAGGCAGGGTCCGGAGTCACCAGCGTTGCGGAGGGCGACGAGGTCATCGCCTTCCTGAGGATGCAAGGCTACGCCGACACCGTGGTCGTACCCGCCGACCAGGTCGCGAAAAGGCCGGCGTCCATGCCGTGGGGGGAGGCGGGTGTGCTATCCGCCTCAGGCCAAACCGCCCAAACCGCCCTCGACGAGCTGGCCGTCGCGCCGGGCGACACCGTGCTCATCCACGCCGCCGCCGGCGGCGTCGGGTCTTTCGCGGTCCAGATCGCCCGAGAGCGGGGAGCGGCCGTGATCGGGACTGCGAGCGAGCACAACCACGACTACCTGCGTTCACTTGGCGCGATCCCGGTTACATACGGACCCGGGTTGGCTGATCGGGTGCGTAGCGTCGCCCCGGACGGCGTCGACGCGGTGCTCGATGCGATTGGCGGGGAGGCGCTCGACGTCTCTGTCGAGCTGGTCGGCTCAACGGAGCGCATAGTCACCATCGCCGACTGGGCAAACGCCGCGCGGCTCGGGGTGCGCCGGGTGGGGACCGAGCGTTCGGTAGGCAAGCTCGCCGAGCTGACCCGCATGTACGGCGAGGGACACCTGAAGGTGTCAATCTGGAAGGCGTTCCCGCTCGCCCGGACGGCCGACGCCCACCGCGAGGTCGAGACCGGCCATGTCAGGGGCAAGGTCGTGCTCACAGTCGACTGAGGTAACGCCGGGAGGGTAGTGGCGGACGGATTCCTCACCCAAGAGCATGTTCAATCCTACGGCCGTTACGCTGGCGAACCGACCACCGAGCAGCTCGCCCGCTTCTTTTACCTTGACGACAATGACAAACTGCTCGTAGGCCGACATCGGGGAGACCACAACCGCCTAGGCTTTGCCCTTCAGCTCGGCACGGTACGCTTTCTCGGTACGTTCCTTGCTGACCCTACCGACGTGCCCGGAATTGTAGCTGCCTACGTGGCAGCGCAACTCAGCATAGAAGCGGATTCCCTCACGCGCTACTCGGAGCGTGAGCCCACCCACAACGAGCATGTCGCCGAGATCCGGCAAGCCTACGCATACAAGAACTTCGGCGAGCAACCAGAGCACTTCCGCCTCGTGCGCTGGCTCTACGGGCGGGCGTGGCTCTCCGACGAGCGCCCGAGCGTGCTCTTCGACCTGGCAACCGCCTGGCTCGTGGAAAGGAAGGTGCTGTTGCCTGGTCCAACCGTCCTGGCCCGGCTCGTGATCCAAGTGCGGGACCGTGCCAACAAGAGACTCTACAGCGTGCTCTCTGGTCTTGCGGACGAAGATCAGCGGAGGAAACTGGAGCGGCTGCTCTTGATCGAAACCGACACCCGGCATACTACCCTGGACCGGCTGAGAAAGGCTCCGACCCGCATCAGCGGAGCGGAGTTGGTGCGGGCGCTTAACAGGCTGCGAGAGGTACGCGCCCTCGGTGCAGGTTCGTTCGACCTCTCCGGTGTTCCGCTCGGTAGGGTGGACGCGCTCGCCCGGGTGGCGGTCTCCATCAAAGCCCAGGCGATATACCGCATGCCAGAACATAGACGCGTCGCCACCCTCGTCGCCTTCGCCCGCAAGCTGGAGGCCACCGCCACCGACGACGCCCTGGACCTCTTCGACCGCCTCGTTAGCGATCTAGTATCCCGGTCTCAGGGAGCAGAGCGTAGGGAGAGGATGCGGACTATCAAGGACCTCGACGCCGCGGCCCTTGCCCTGCGGGACGCCTGCGAGCTGCTGCTCGACCCCGGACTCGGCGACGCGACGAACCTGGGAGAATTGAGGGCGCAAGTCTTTGCGCGCACGGCTGAGCAGGATCTCCAACAGGCGGTCGCCAGGGTAGGAGAGATAGCGCGCCCACCAGAAGAAGATCACCAGAAGGAGCTGCTGCGTCGCTGGCAGACCGCGAGGGCCTTTCTGCCCGATCTGCTCGCCGCCATAGACTTCCAGGGAACCGAGGCAGCCGAGCCGGTACTGGAAGCGCTCGACTGCCTGAAAGGCATCGACTGGAAAGGTCGCAAGAGTATAGACGATGCGCCCATCTCGGTGGTAAGCAGCGGCTGGCAGCGGCTCGCGGTAGATGACAACGGCAAGGTAGACCGCAAGGCCTTCTCTCTGGGAGTGCTCGAAGCACTTCAGGACACGCTCAAACGCCGTGACATCTACGTGTCTCCGAGCGAACGCTACGCTGACCCGAGGGCGAAGCTACTCTCCGGTGAGGCGTGGGAAGCGGCCAGGCCAGGCGTTCTGCGCGCGTTAGAGCTGCCGGACTCTCCAGGAGAATACCTTCAGGAGGTCGGCGAGCGACTGGACACAGCATACCGCCGTACCGCCGAGAACCTGCCCGACAAAGCCGATGTGACCATAGATCCGAAGGGTAAAGGCAGAGATGCCCTGGATATCTCCCGTTTGGACGAACTCGAAGAGCCCGCCTCATTGGTGGACCTTAGGAACACTCTTGGCGGGATGTTGCCACAGGTTGATCTGCCAGAACTGCTCCTGGAGATGCACGAGAGGACCGGCTTCGCCGATGCCTTTACACACGTCGCCGAAGGCGGCCACCGCGTCGAGGACCTCCACAAGAGCGTCTGCGCGGTCCTCGTGGCCGAAGCCTGCAACGTCGGCCTGGAGCCGCTGGTCGAGCCGGGCGACGCGGCACTGACGCGCTCGCGGCTCTCCTGGGTGGCACAGAACTACTTCCGTGCCGACACCTTGACCGAGGCCAACGCCCGCCTGGTGGACGCCCAGGCCGGCATACAGCTCACGGGGGTCTGGGGTGGAGGCGAGCTCGCATCGGTCGACGGGTTGCGGTTCGTGGTACCGGTAAGAACCATAAACGCCGGTCCCAACCCCAAATACTTCGGCCGCGGCCGTGGAATAACCTACCTGAACTACGTGAGCGACAAGTCCACCGGCTTTCACGGCATGGTCGTCCCCGGAACCTTGCGGGACTCGTTGTTCGTGCTCGACGGGCTGCTGGAGAACCAGACGAGCTTGGAGCCCGTCGAGGTGACCTCCGACTCGGCTTCCTACTCCGACGTCATCTTCGGTCTGTTCGCACTACTGGGCTACCAGTTCAGCCCACGGCTTGCCGACGCCGGCGAGGCACGGTTCTGGAGGATGGACCGCTCGGCCGATTACGGCCCCCTAAACGGCATCTCCCGCAACAAGATCAAGGTCGATCTCATCCACGAGAATTGGGATGAGCTCTTGCGGGTGGCCGGCTCTTTGAAGCTGGGGACGGTCACCGCCTCGGAGTTCGTCCGCACCCTGCAGGCCGGCTCTCGTACCTCAACCATCGCCGCCGCCATAGCCGAGGTGGGCCGCATAGCAAAAAGCCTCTCGCTACTCTCATATGTCGATGACGAGGCGCATCGCAGGAGGATACTGGTTCAGCTCAACCGTCACGAGAAGCGCCACGAACTCTCCCGCAAGATCTTCCACGGCCAAAGAGGCGAAGTCCGCAAGCGCTACCGGGAGGGCCAGGAGGACCAACTCGGCGCCCTGGGCCTGGCGGTGAACGCCGTTTGCCTGTTCAACAGCCTGTATCTCGACGAATCAGTGCGGCATCTGAAAGAAGAGGGCGAACAAACAACCGACGAAGACCTCGCCAGGGTCTCGCCTCTGGCAAGAGGGCACGTTCGCGTACTCGGCCGCTACCACTTCACACTCGATAACTCGGTAGTCGAAGGCGGTTTGCGTCCCTTGCGGGACCCGGAGGGGCTCGATGAACATGAGTTTCCTCTGGCCGACTCTGGCAAATCGCTGCTCTGATTACCGGGCTACGAACTCCAGGGACGCCCTGTTGGATAAGGAGTGCTCTCAGAGCTTAGCGTAGGATCCTGCGCGTCTGCTACCCACGCTCCTTTCCTCCTTCTATCTACGCATGCGCACGTTGACTGTCTTGGTATTATGTTGATTAACTACCCGCCACCTACCATCAACTCCGCAGCGTGGGCGAGGGAGGCTTCATCTATTCTGCCGGATAGCATTCGGGCCAGCTCGCGGCGGCGTTCCTCACCCTCCACGCGCCGGATGCGGGTTATGGTTCGTCCATCGGATTCTTCTTTCGCCACTACGATGTGGGAGGCTGCTTCCGAGGCGATCTGGGGCAGGTGGGTGATGGTGAGGACTTGATTGCGCTCCCCGAGTTCGCGGAGCTTCGCGCCGACGGCCGTCGCCGTTTCGCCACCGATTCCGGCGTCCACTTCGTCGAACACGTAAGTTGCGCCGGGCTCCACGCGTTCCTGCGAGAGGCGGATGGCGAGCATGATCCTGGAAAGTTCCCCGCCAGAAGCGTAACGTCTCACGGGAAGCTCGGGCTCACCGGGGTTGGGTTGGATCACGAATTCCACCCGTTCTACCCCATTTGGACCTGGCTCAGTCGGCGTCAGTTCAGCCCGGAACGTCGTCTTGCCGAGGTTGAGATCCGCCAGGTTCACCCCCACTTTCTCCGACAAACGCTCCGAAGCCTGCTTGCGTCCAGCGGTAATAAGGGCCGCCAGCTCCCCCAGCCGTCCTTCTCCCTCCGAGATACGTGCCTCCAGCCCGGCTGTCTCCTGCTCGAAGTTCTCCAGCCGGCCCAAGCGATTTCGGGATTCATCAAGGTATTCCTCGACGTTCTCACCATATTTCCGCTCCAGCGCCCGTAGCGCGGCGAGGCGGTCCTCGACGGTTTCGAGACGGTTCGGGTCGGCCTCAAGTTCGTCCAGGTAGCCGCGCAACTCGTAGAGTACATCTTCGAGTTCCGCTGTGAGCCCGCCGAGACGTTCCACCAGCGCAGACAGTGATCCATCGTGGCGCACGGCGTTCTCAAGCTCTCCGGCAGCCAGTGCGACGGCTTCGATGGCGCTTCCCTCTTCGGACGAGAGTGCCGCGCTCGCAGATGATGCCGACTGGAGCAGATCCGTCACGTTACGCAGACGGTCGCGCTCGCGGGTCAACTCCACTACCTCGTCGGCGGTGTAGCCGGATTCTTCTATCTCCGTGACCTGGAAGCGAAGGAAGTCCACCTCGCGAAGCCGCGCTTCGGCGGAAGAGCGTATTTCGGCGAGCTCCTGGCGATCCCGCTCCACCGAATGCCACAGGGCCGCACGCTCCGTTTTGGCGGCTTTCGCCTCGTCAGAGAGAAAGTCGTCCAGGATGGCAAGTTGCTCGGCTGGTTCGGTGAGGCGCGCCTGCTCACGCTGGCTGTGATACGAAACAAGCCGCTCGCCCAGGGACGCGAGAGCCCGTACCGGAACCGCGACGCCGCCCACGAAGCAGCGCGAGCGTCCCTCGCCGGTGAGCGTGCGTCGCAGGAAGAGATCCTCGTCAGCATCCAGCTCTTCGGAAACGTCGCCGAGGGCGTCGCCGAGTATCCTCGGCCCCACGTCGTCCGGGAGTACGAAGGTTCCCTGGATGGTGGCGCGGTTTGCGCCGGAGCGCACCGATTCGGAGCGGGCGCGGCCGCCGAGGAGCATCTGGAGGGCTGTGGCGAGGAGGGTTTTTCCCGCGCCTGTTTCACCGGTTATGGCGTTCAGGCCGGGGGAAAGCTCCAGCGTGGCCTCTTCGATCAGGGCAACGTTCTCGACGGAAATCTCGGTGAGCACTACAGGAAGGTCCTCCGAACCGCCCGCCACCACGTCCACTCGTCGGTCCGCCCTATTCTAACGCTTTCGCTGGATAGCCCGATCTCGATCCGCTCCCCTTCAGGAACCTCGAATGGTTCGTCGCCGTCTATGGAGAGCAAGGCCCCACGCTCCCTGATCCGCAAATCAGTCACCTGCGCCTCCCCCAGCACCATCGGACGCGCGACGAGCGAGTGCGGCGCTATGGAAACCAGCTCGTAGCAAGGCACGTCGCCGGAGACGATCGGCCCTCCGGCAGAGAGTGCATACGCCGTCGAACCAAGTGGCGTCGAGGCTATGAAGCCGTCACATTGCAGCGAGACTAGCTCCTCACCGCCAACGCGAACCTCGACGGAGACCACTTGATGCGGGCGCGGCTTGACGAGCACGGCGTCGTTGACCGCCGTGAGTGGGGATTCGTCGCCGACCCTCACTTCGAGCATCCTGTATTCCTGAACGTCGAGGCCGCCGGAGAGGACCTTCTCGACGCCTGACTCCATCTCCTCGGGGCGCATCCCGCTCATGAACCCGACCTGCCCCAGGTTCACCCCGAGCAGCACCCGCCCCGGATACATCCGCGCAGCCCGCAACATAGTCCCGTCCCCGCCGAGGACGAAGACGAGATCCAGCTCCACCTCCCCATCAGGCTCGTCCTGCGGCCTGACCTTCGCGATCTCCACGCCGCGCTTTTCCAGCGCAGCCGACAACCTCTCGAAATGCTCGTCGTCCACCTTCGGGTTCGCCACGACCCCGACGCGCCTGATGCCGGAGGGATTATTCAGGCGAAACCACCTCCCGAATCATTGCCTCATCGAGCGAAGGCGCGGCATCCCTGACGATATGCAGCGGATACTCCCGGTTGCCTGACTTTCGGCCCGCGACCGGAGCGCGGGTCACCGAGATAGCCCCGAATCCCAGGGATACGAAGGATGCCGCGACATTCGAGATCACCGCAGCGTGAACGTCGGGATCCCGGACCAGCCCCCCGCGCCCGACCTGTTCCGGCCCCGCCTCGAACTGCGGCTTGACGAGCAGTACGGCCTCCCGGATAGACGTCGTCGTGGAGAGTAATCCTCCCAGCGCTACCGGAAGCGAGATGAACGAGAGATCCGCCACCAGGAGATCCGGCGGAAACGGAAGGTCATCGCCCGTGAGGTGACGGACATTGGTCCGTTCGAGAACGGTGACGCGCTCGTCTGTGCGGAGCGACCAGTCGAACTGACCGTAGCCGACATCGACCGAGATCACACGCCCAGCCCCACGCCGCAGCAATACGTCAGTGAAACCGCCGGTGGATGCCCCAGCGTCGATACACGAGCGGCCCTCTATTTCGATACCGAACTCGTCGAGGGCAAAGGACAGCTTTTCACCGGCACGGGAGACGAACGGAGAACCTTCTTCGACAGCGAGTTCCTGATCCGAAGCAATGCGGGAGCCTGCTTTGGTGACGATCTGGCCTGCTACGCGAACGGAACCGGCGAGGATCAAACCTTGCGCCCGACTCCGGCTCTCGGCGAGGCCGCGCTCCACGAGCAGGGCATCCAACCGCTGCGGCGCGGCCTTCACGGTTTCCCCATCGTTGGCCGGCTAGCTTGCCCTGTGACGGACGAAGAGCGCCATCTGACTGAGCCCGGATGTGTCGCCGTCGATGGTGTCGAGGGCATCGAGAGCCCGACCGACGGAATTGTCGGCCTGCCGCTGGGCGCCTTCCAGGCCGTAGATGCCGACGAAGGTGGCCTTGCCCTGCTCGGCGTCGCTGCCTGCGCTCTTGCCGAGGGCGTCCGTGGTCGAGGTCGCATTGAGCAGATCGTCCACGATCTGAAAGCAGAGCCCGAGTTCCGACGCGTACTCCGAAATGGCGGCCTGCTCATCGGCGGTGGCGCCGGCCAGGATCGCCCCGATACGGGCCGAGGATTTGATGAGGGCGCCTGTCTTGTAGCTGTGGATCATGTGCAAAGTCTCTGGGTCCGTGCCGTCCCCGATGCCCGTGTGGTCCATGTCTATGACCTGCCCACCGACCATCCCGTTTACGCCCGTGGAGTCGGCGAGTTCGCGCACGACTTCGAGAACCTGCTCGGCGGTTCCTTCCTGGTGGACGGTTATGAGGGTGAGCGCCTCCCCGAAGAAAGCGTCGCCGGCCAGGATCGCCATGGCCTCGCCGTATTTCCTGTGGGTAGTCGGGCGTCCCCTGCGGTAATCGTCGTCGTCCATCGCGGGTAGGTCGTCGTGGATCAGGGAGTACGTGTGTATCAACTCGATGGCCGCGGCCGACGGCAACACGAAGAGCGGGTCCGTTCCGAAGACCCAGGCCGCCTCCATGCACAACGTCGGCCGAACGCGCTTCCCTCCCCCCAGCATCGAGTACCGCATGGCCTCGACGAGCCTGGAGAGACGGGGATCTTCCGAAAACTCCACACCTTCGAGGAACCCCTCGAAGATGCGCCTGTGTTCCTCCCAACGGGCCTGCACGCTCGTTCCGCTAGCCATGTTCCACCTTCCCGAGGATGCTAGTCTCCGCGCCCCGCAATACGCCGCCCACGAACGCAGGGGACTCGTCGCTGGAGAAGCCTGTGGCGAGCTCCACCGCCTCGTTGATAGCCACGCCCGCCGGAACGTCTTCCACGTAAAGCATTTCGTACAGCGCGAGGCGCAAGATGGTCCTGTCCACCGCGCTCATCCGATGCACGGGCCAACCGATGGACACCTCCGAGAGTCGAAAGTCCAGATCCTCACGCTCCCGCTCCACCCCTTCGGTCAGGGTCCGGGCGTATTCCCTGAACTCATCCTGATTCGAAGAACTCCAGCGGCCCAGCGTATCCTCCAGCGGACGGTCGTTGATGTCTGTCTGGTACAGGGCCAGGAAAGCCTGCTTGCGGGCAGTGCGCCGCCTCACGAAGCTACGCCCCTGCGGCTGGTGGGAAACAGCGTCCTCAAACCCGTGTGAGGTATTCGTTGGAGCGCGTATCCACCCGCACCCGATCCCCGATATTCACGAAAAGCGGCACCTGCACCACAACCCCAGTCTCCAGCGTGGCAGGCTTGCTCCCGCCCGTGGCCGTGTCACCCTTGACGCCAGGGTCCGTCTCCGAAACTTCGAGATCTACGTGCGCCGGTGGTTCCACGCTAACGACCTCGCCATCGGCTGAGAGAACGCTCACGACGCCGTTCGGCACGACGTAGCCTTCGGTCTCGCCCAGAACGTCGGCTGGGATGGCGATCTGATCGTAGGTGTCCGAGTCCATGAAGTAGAGAAGATCCCCGTCGCGGTACAGGTAGGTCATCTGGCGCGACTCGGTCCTGATGCTATCCAGCTTCTCACCCGCCCTGAAGGTCTTCTCGACCACGGCCCCAGAATCCAGGTTCCGCAGCCGCGTTCTCACGAAAGCCCCGCCCTTCCCAGGCTTGACGTGTTGGAAGTAGAGTATGGTGAACCGCTTGCCGTCAACGCGGATGGCGGTACCGTTTTTGAACTGGTTGGTAGATATCATGCCGTAGAAACCCTTCTTGTAATACTTGACCAACGCCGGACCATTAAGGCCCCATTCCCGGCGCGAGACGCCCGGCTATTATCGCACAATTTCCACGAATTTAGACCTGGACGCACTCTAGCGGAACCACTCATCCGGCCACAGGAAAAAGATGTGTTCGGTCGCGTCTGCTACCCGGACACCGCACGCACCGGCGAAGGCGAGTATCCGCGAAACGTTCTTCCTCCGGGTGAAGAAGTAGAATGACCGGTACCGGTTGTTCTCCACGACCGCACGTCGCAGCCTGAACTTGACGCCCCACGAAAACCAGAACCATCGGAACCTCGTTATGCTCTCTACCTCTTCCCAACGGAACTCGATCTTCGGAACGGGCTCACGGAAGACCCAGAGCACCGAGAGAACCATCCATCCTCCCTCGTTATCCAGGGTCAGATCCGCGAAGGCTTTGGCTACGGCTACGTCGGACACTCCCCTGACGTGATTACGCCGGGTTAGGAAAATGGCCTGTCCGGTGCACGTCTTGCGAGTTTGGGACTCCACAATTTCCTTCAGCGGGGGTGGCTGCTTGCTTCATGCCGGGGCAGATCGTCCCGGATATCCAGCCACGACAGTTTCTGGGAGAACCACGAGTGGGCCTCGGGCTCGAAAGATTCTGGGGCGTCGAATACCCCGATGGAGATGTAGACCTTGCCCGGTAGTCGCTCGTCTTCGTAGAACATGGATGTACCGCAATCGCCGCAGAAGGATCTCCTCACCCCAGGCGCGGATTCGTATACTTTCGGTGTGCCCCGGCTCATCTCGATCCGCCCTACCTCATACCCCACGAACAGCGAAAGCGGTGCGCCGTTCGATCTCCGGCAGTCCCCGCAATGGCAGTACACCACCGCGTCCGGCTCGCCACGCGCGGTCAACCTCACGGCCCCGCACCGGCATCCACCGCCGTTCAATGTTCTCCGATCCGAGTCAGGACGTACCGGACTGCGGCCACGTATCCTTCGGCGCCCATCCCGGCGACTACCGCATCCACCGCAGGCGAAATGACGGAGTGTCGCCGCCATTCCTCCCTGGCGTGAACGTTCGAGAGATGAACCTCAATTTTAGGTATATCTACCGCTTCGAGGGCGTCGTGGAGCGCATACGAGTAGTGAGTCCAGGCGCCGGGGTTGATCACCAGCCCGTCCGATCCTCCCGCTTCCTGCACGAAACCGACCATCTCGCCCTCGTAGTCCGTCTGCCTGAACTCCAGGTCCACGTCAGGAAACGCATCACGCAGAAGTGTCTCTATGTTGTTCAGGGTTAGAGTTCCATACACTTCGGGGCGACGTTGGCCGAGAGAGCAGAGGTTGACGCCGTTGAGAACGAAGATCCTGGTCATAAGATGGCCCCTATTGCCTGGCGTGCTTCGTCGTCTGTGATCGGAACTCCCCACACTGGACTGCCAACGTCTTCTAGTAGCACGAAGCGATGTGCGGCGCCGTCACCGCTTCGGCGTTTCTTGTCACGGCCCATTGCGGCGAGGATATTGGCGGGATCGGTCGCGGGAGCGTTCACTGGCAGGCCCGCGCTTTGCAGCAGGTCTCTCTGGAGTTCGATGAGGTCCATGCCGAGTTTCTCGCGGGAGAGGTGTGCGGCTGCGCTCATGCCAGCGGATATAGCCTCACCGTGGAGCAAGGCGTAGTCCGCAACGGCCTCCAGCGCGTGGCCGATGGTATGCCCGTAGTTGAGGATGGCGCGGCGGCCTGTTTCCAATTCGTCACCAGCCACCACGTCCGCCTTGAATCGTACGGAGTCGAGGACGAGGGTTCGCAATGCTTCGGGGTCTCTGGATCTGGCTGCCCCGATGAGATTCAGGTCGTCGAAATAGGCGCCGCCGGAGAGGAGGCCCATCTTTATCACCTCGGCCAGACCACAGGACAGGTCGCGATCCGGAAGCGTATCCAGCCGCTCCAGGTCCGCAATCACCGCCCGCGGTCGCAAGAAAGCACCAGCCAGGTTCTTGCCTTCGGGGAGATCCACGCCAACTTTCCCGCCCACGGAACTATCCACCATCGCAAGCAGCGATGTGGGCAGCGCGACGAACGATATACCCCGCATGTACGTCGCGGCGGCGAACCCCCCCAGATCTCCCACCACACCGCCACCGAGGGCGAACAGCGTACTGTCACGGGTGAGGCCGGAAGCAGCGAGCCGACCAACCACATCACCATAAACTCTCAGGCTCTTCGACGACTCGCCTGCTGGAACCTCGATCACCCCGAGCACATTCCAGCCGCCCGCTTCGAGGTTCTCCACCACGGAACCCGCGTGTCGGGCTCCGACGTTCGAGTCGGTAAGAATGACTGCGGCGCCAGGTTTCAGCGCCTTGGATATGCTCCCGGCGGTGTCGAGGTTCTCCCCGACGACTACCGGGTACGGCGTGGACACTGGGACTTCTACCCTTTCAGCCATCTCGATATCTCCCGCGCCACCCGATTGCGCGAACGTCCGTCCACCGTCACGTGAAGGTCGGATACGTCAAGGTATGCGGGCAGACGGTCTTTGTAGCGGCGCTCGAACTCTTCGTATCCTGTGGCGCGCAGGGGCCGCCCCGCGCCCCGCGTCCTCGCGTAGAGGATTCGCAGATCCTCCTCCAGAAATACAGTGGCGACATCCCGCAACTTTTCGCAGTTCTCGGGACGAACGACGATCCCACCGCCGCACGCGACGACACGCCCATCCGCGCCATCCAGGGCGTCGAGAAGGGCGAGGTGTTCGAGGTCTCGGAATCCATCTTCGCCTGAGGAAGCGAAGATCTCCCTTATCGGCCGGCCGGCCCGGCGTTCTATCTCGTGGTCGAGGTCCACGAATTCCCAGCCGAGATCCCTGGCGACAGTTCGCCCGATGGTGCTCTTTCCGCTACCCATGTAGCCGACGATGGCGAGGGGTCCATCCAAGGCTCACAGACGGGCTCCGCGCGCCGCCCCCCGAATGCTCTCCCGCACCCGGCTCACGTAGGCGTCGTAGGCGGCGCGGATGTCCGTCACGTTGTCTGCCCCGAACTTGTCGAGGAACACCTCGGCCAGAACGATGGCGACCATGGACTCCCCGATCACGGCCGCCGCAGGGACCGCACAGGAATCCGCCCGCTCCCGGAAAGCCCTTGCTGGCTCTCCGGTCGAGAGGTCCACGGTTCGCAGCGCCTTCGCGATGGTCGAGATCGGCTTCATCGCGGCAGACACGACCACCGGCTCCCCGTTTGTCATGCCGCCCTCGATGCCGCCGAGGTTGTTGCTGGTGCGCGATAGATGGCCGTTCTCGGGGACGATCTCATCCTGCACCTCGCTGGAGCGGCGGCTCGCAACCCCGAAGCCGAGCCCAACCTCCACACCCTTGATAGCGTTTATGGACATCACGGCTGCGGCGAGCTTCGCGTCCAGCTTGTCGCGCCAGTCCACGTAGGATCCCAGTCCAGGCGGGCATCCTTCTGCGACCACTACGAACTCCCCTCCGAGGGCGTCGCGGGCATAGCGGGCGGCGTCGATCTCAGCCTTCATCAGCTCCGAGACCTCGGGATCGGGGCACCGTACCTCGGATTCGTCGGCGCGGCTTGCGTCGCGGGCTGCACTCTCTTTGTCGTACGCAGCCGCCCCTATGCGATAGACGGCGCTGTAAATCTGGACTCCGAACTCCGCCAGAAGCTTCCTGGCGACGCCACCGGCGGCGACGCGGGCTGTGGTCTCGCGGGCGCTGGAGCGTTCCAGGACGTTACGGAGGTCGCCGAAGGCGTACTTCTGCATCCCGGCGAGGTCGGCGTGACCCGGGCGAGGCAGGGTCACGGGCTTCACGGGCTCGCTGGACGGGGCCGGAGACATCCGATCCTCCCAGTTGGCGTAGTCGCGGTTGCGGATCAACATCCCGATAGGAGAGCCGAGGGTGTAACCACGCCGCACTCCGCCGAGGAATTCGATCTCATCTTTCTCTATCTTCTGGCGTCCGCCGCGCCCGTATCCCTTCTGGCGTCGCGCGAGATCCCGGTTCACGTCGTCCGCGACGAGCCCCAACCCCGCTGGCGCCCCATGCACCAGCGCCACTTCCGCAGGCCCGTGCGATTCTCCCGCCGTTGAAAAACTAAACTTCACCATGCTCCGTTTCTTAGGTTGGCAAGCTCACGCGCCCAGAATATAACGCTTCACCGGCACGGGGTCATCCCGCCTTCCGTTCCCACCGGAAATCATAGAAAGCAGCAGGTACGCGGAGGCTTGCCAGATTCTAGTATGGCAACGAGCCGCCGCTGTCGAACAGGTTGCCGTTGCCGCCCCGGCCGCCACCTGAACCGCCACCACCCCGGCCGCCATTGCCGCCTGACCCGCTGCCACCGTTGCCCCCAGATGGAGACGGGCTCGCGCTGGACGATGGGCTTGCGCTGGATGTCGGGCTCGCACTCGAATTGGGCCTCGCGCTAGATGACGGACTCGCGCTGGAATTGGGACTCGCACTGGATGTCGGGCTTGCGCTCGAATTCGTCGTGCCGCCACCATTTCCCCCAGACGAGGAAGGACTCGCGCTGGACGGCGTACTACTTCCATTGTTCCCGCCGCCGTTGCCACCCCCGCCTGACGAACCATTATCGCCGGAGGTGGGGGCCGTGGAGGCGCTTTCCGCAGATGGGATCAACTCGCGGAACGGGTCCTTGCTCTGGTATGCGGCGTAGGATTCGGCGTTCCGGTTCTCGACCTCCGGGGCTGGCGCGCCCGTGCCACCGCCCTGCTGGGCGAGCTCCGGGGTTTTGCTCACGAAGGCGCGATTGGAGACCTGCTGTTCATCCGTACCACCGAGGAAAAATCCCACGACTATCCAGAAAGAGATCAGGAGCACCAACACACCGAGCACCCACGGTAGTACCTTGTTGTCCCTGAAGATCGAACCCCGCATCCTATTCAGCATTGGTTGTCCCCCCTCCCGCCGTCGTAGTCTCTTCTGGCGTCGTCACCTCGGCGGGGGCCGGGGCGACTGGCTCAGGACCGGACGGCACGCCAGTCGGCTGGAAGTACACCTCAGCCTCGACCTGCACTTGAAGTTCGCGTTCGATCCCGGCGCCCACGTTGGTTGTCTCCCCCTCTTGCTGCTCGACCTCACTGTAGGTCACCGTGTTCACGGTGACCAGCCTGGACAGGTCGAGCAGCCGCAGCATAAAGTCCTGAAGCTCCTCGTACGTGCCCTCGAAGGTCATTGTAACCGGTAGGACCTGGAAGTCGCCACCCCCGGGAGGAGGCGCTGGGGCTCCTGGAGAAATAGATATCTGTGTGACGCCAGCGAGGCGTGCGATCTCCTCTACCTGCACGACGAGCGTCGGGACCTCGGGCTGCGTCGGGATGCGCTTGCTGAACTCCAGTAGCTGGCGCTCGATGTTGGGTGCGTTGCGCCGGATCGCCTCCAGCTCCGCGACGTCTTGCTGGACCTGCTGGAGCTCGGCCTCCTTGTCCGACCTCTCCTGTACCCGTTCTGCGTACGTCGCGCGCAGCGGGCTAAGTAGCAGGAAATAGTACCCGACGACGAGGATGACGATGATCAATATGCCTAGTATCAGGATGTTGCGATCCTGGCGGCTCATCTCCTACCCCCCGCCCCGCCGTTGCCAACAGCGTACTGGCTAGCCGCCGACGCGCTGGCCGACGCCGAAGCCGAGGCGGAGGAAGCGGACAGCGCGCTCGCCTGGTCGCTAGGGAGGCTATCCGTAGAGTCGGAGGGGGAATCTTCATCGATGCGTAGCTCGGTGCCGCTCTCTCCGACTATCGTGACCAACTCTGAAGAGACCTCGAAGTTTATGGCGGGCCTGGCGAACGTCTCACGGTCCAGGTCAGCCGACGTGAGGGTCGAGTTGCTAAGGTAGCGCAGGTTGTTCATCTGGATCACGAAGTCCGAGACGTTTTGGAACTGCGGCAGGGAGACGCCGGAGAAAGTAACGACGCCAGGCGGGCTCAGTGGCTGCTCGACCTCCGCAGTCAGGTTTATCGGCGAGGCCGTTGCCGTCATGCTTTGCAGCGCTGTCGTGTTCGGTATCACGAACGCAAGCCCTTGCAGATACTCGTCCCACGCGAAGCGGGTCCGCACTATGCCGTCGGCGACAGGCTTCTTGGCGTCCAGGCTGGCCTGCAGGTCGCGGTAAGGGGCCAGCTCGGCGAGCCGCGCGTTCTGCTGCGCGATCTGCTGCTCCAGGTCCGCGATCTGGTCCTCCGCAGTATTGATGCGCAACACGTAGACCACGTAGACGGCGACCATGACGATAACCGCCAGGGCGCCGAAGATGAGGACAATGCCAACCACCCCACGCCGGGGCGCTACCGCCGCCCGCCGCCGGCGTTCCTCGGGAGGTAGAAGGTTTATCCGCCTCATTCGTCCTCCAGGGCGAGCCCGAGGGCGACGGCCAGTACCGGCTCCATCACCGTTAGTTGCTCGTCGGGGACGTTGGAGCGGTTGGTGCCAAGCCTGCGCAGTGGGTTACCACGCTCCGCCGAAACCCCGAGTTGTTCGCCGATATAAGCGTCGAGGCCGGCGACGAGCGCCCCTTCGCCGGACAACACCACCTGCGAGACTTCTCGCGCGCCAGGCTGCGCGTAGTGAAACTCCATGGACCGCTGCACGTCCTCGGCGAGCGTCTGTGCCGCATCTTCCAGGCCGCGCCTGATGTCGTAGGTGAGGGCTGGATCGAACTCATCAGACTCCCCCCCATCCGATGCGCCCTCTTCCGGCTCGGCGGCATCGTACCCGAGCCTCACGTGCGGGTTCATCAGTTGCTTCTCTGCTTCATCCTCAGGAAGGTCGGCGGCGTCGGCGATAGCCTGAACGAAGTATCCGGCTCCACCCTGAATGAACCGGGCCAGCGTCGGGTTGCCGCCCTGCGAGATGACCAGGTTAGTCAGTTCCGTGCCGATGTCCAGAAGGAGGATGGCGCTCTCGTTCTCGAACAGAGTATCCGGGAGGGTCGAGCGCAGCAGGGAGAGGGCCTTCACGTCGATCCCAACGGGTCGCAACCCGGCTGCCCTGACTGCGGATGTGTAGCGGTAGATCATGTCCTTCTGCGCGGCCACTATCAGGATGCGATCCAGATCCGAGCCCTCTTCCTGTGGCCCGAGAACCGTGTAGTCCATTACGGCTTCGCCCATGGGCATAGGGATGTGGTCCTGGGCCTCATACCCGATGGCGCTGGCGAGATCATCCCGATCCATCCTCGGAAAATCCAGGAGCCGTACGACGACCCGCTGGTTGGCCACGCCTAGCATTACGTCCCTGCCCTTGAAGGAGTGCGTGGACCAGAACTCCCGGATCTCGGCCGCAAGCAGATCGTGGTCAGCGACCTCGCCTTCGGCTATCGCACCAGGGGGAAGCCTCCTGTACCCGACGTGCTGCAAGCTGCTGCTTCCACCCCCGCCCGCGACCTGAACGCCCTTCACCGAGCCCCGGTCTATGTCCAACCCAACGACCTGCGTCCTGAATCTTCCCATCCTCAGGCGCCTCCCACCAAACGCATCCACGAACCCCAGACATTCTGCCCGAAAAATAGAGTAAGGAGCGCCCCGAAGGCCAGGAACACCCCGAACGGAAGCGCGCTCCGGCGTCCGATCTTCCCGACGGCAATGAGCAGGCCAGCGGTGACCGCCCCCACCAGCGCCCCGGCGAAGACCGCCAGGAACGCGTATAGACCAAGGAAAGCGCCGAGCATTCCGACCATCTTGACGTCGCCCATTCCCATACCGCTAGGATAGACCAAAACTAGGGCGAAAAGCGAGCCTGCCACGCCCACCGCCGACAGCAGGTAAACCCACCACGCGGACGGATGTACCAGTATGGATAACGCAAGGCCCACCACGGCGGCTGGGCCAACGATCACGTTCGGCAGCAACCAGTGCTCCAGGTCTATAGCCGCAAGCGGGATGAGAACCCCGATCAAGACTACAGCCCACAACAACTGCAAGCTGAACCCGAACCGGATCGCCGCAGCCGCAAACAGCAGTCCCGCCAGCGCCTCCACCATCGGATAACGCGCCGAGATTGTTGCCTTGCAGTTCCGACACTTTCCCCGCAATAGCAGATAAGAGATGAGTGGAATGTTGTCCTTCGGGGCAATGGCCTCCCCACACGAAGGGCAGTGAGAAGCGGGCCACACTATTGACTCGTGCCGGGGAACGCGGTGGATCACGACGTTGAGGAAGCTCCCCACTACGAGCCCGAAGAGCCCGGCAACGAAGGCGATCAAACGCCACCCCCGGAACGTCCGCCTTCCACGAACCGCGCAGCCGAAACCGTGGTATCAGCCTCCACGGTGGCCTTACGGCCAACGCTGGCATGGTGTTCCATCGTCGAACGGGCGCCGATCCTGGCCCCCGACCCCACCACCGCGCCCGCCGAGATCCAAACCCCAGCCCCCACCACGGCGTCGCGTTCGATCACCGCGTTGGAGCCGACGCAACAGTGGCTCCCGATCTCGGCATCGGGATGCACGACCGCTCCCGCAGCGAGAACCGTACCATCGCCCAACGTCGCCGCGCCAGAGAGATATGCCAGCGGATGCACAGCCTTGACGAACCGTCCCCCGATCCCCCTTATGGAGTTCGCCACCCGCAACCGCGCCTGGTTGTCGGTGATGGCGACTATCACGTGAACTGGTTCCACTGAAAGCATGCTCTTCAGCATCTGGATGTCACCGAGCACCGGAAACCCGCGAACCTTACTCGAAAGTGCAGCGTGAGCGTCATCGTAGAACCCGAGAATTTCACCCTCTACGCCGCTCTCCAGCAGCACATCCAAAGCGAGACGTCCGTAACCACCCGCACCGACGATTGCAACCCTGATCTCGTCGTCGAAGCTGGTCTCCTGCATCTCGACTTCCGGTTGAGATACGCTGACGCTTGTTTCTGGCTCTCTTATGACGCTCCCCTAGTAAGCCTCATACGCCCATGACAGTGTTGCAGTTTAACACCGTCGCAAACACCTTGCGACTATACCTACATCCTGCGCACCGTGCCTGCGAGCACACCACCGGTGGCGCTATGGCGACACCAAACTAGAGTTCAAAACGTCCTTCGAGACGGTTGCCGAGCAGGTAACTGGCGGCGTCGAGCGACCGCGATCCCGGCTTCTGAAGTTCCAGTATTTCCAGTACTCCCCTGCCGCATCCCACCAAAATACGTTTGTTTGCAGCATAAATTTTTCCTGGACCCAGATCATAGTCACCTTCGTCGGGGATACGCGTGCGCAAAATCTTGATCGGACCGTCCACCGCAGCGTGGAATACCCTGGCCCCCATGCGCGGAGCCAGCGCCCTAACCCGATCATGCTCCATTTTTGCCTTACCCTCCCACCTCAAAATCGTATCCTCTACCGATAGCCTAGCAGCATATGTAGCTTTAAGACTATCCTGTGGCGTTAGGGTGAGACTTTGTTCTTCGAGTAAATTCAAACCGTCTACTATAGCTTTAGCTCCGAGGTCGGCGAGTATCTGTGTGAGTTCTCCGCCGGTTGTGTCTGGGGAGATCTGGCAGTGGCGTTGGAGGGCCGTTGGGCCCGTATCCAGGCCCTCGTCCATGCGCATTATCGTGACGCCGGTTTGGGTCTCTCCGGCCATGATGGCGCGCTCTATTGGTGCTGCGCCGCGGTAGGCTGGCAGGAGGGAGGCGTGGACGTTATAGGCGCCGTTGGTGGCTGCGTAGAGGGTGTCTGGGCGCAGAAGCTGGCCGTATGCCGCCACTACGAGGATGTCGAAGGTGGAGATCTCACCTGCCGCCTCGGAGATTCGGGCGGGCTGGCGGAGCGGCAGGCCCGCTTCGATTGCCGTTTTCGCGACCGGCGGGCTGGCGGTCTTGCGTCCCCGGCCCCTACGGGCGTCTGGCTGGGATATGACGAGCCCGACCTGGTTCTGGGAGTCCATCAGGCCGCGCAGGATCGTTGCGGCGAACTCCGGGGTGCCTGCGAAGACTACGTTCATGATTGGTTACGCGAGCTAGCTCTTCTGGGCAAGGAGCCGTTCGCGCAACTCGCGCATGGCTGCCTTGCGTGATTCGCGGTCGGTGCGCTCCAGGATGGTGACGCCATCGAGGTGATCCACCTCGTGCTGGAACACGCGGGCGAGCAGGTCCGTCACCTCCATACGCACCGGGTTTCCAGTGGCGTCGGAGCCGGAGATAGTTATGGCGGTTGGCCTCTCGACCCCGACCTGGATGCCGGGGATGGAGAGACAACCCTCGGTCTCCTTAGCGGCCTCTTCTGACCAGTCTTCGATCATGGGGTTGACGATCACGAACTCATCGTCTTCGATGGACGCGACGAGAATGCGTTTCAACCTGCCGACCTGATTTGCGGCGAGTCCCACTCCCTCGTGCTCGCGCATGGTGGCGAGCATATCCTGGGCGAGTTTTTCGAGTTGCTCGTCGAACTCTTTCACCGGCGTTGCGCGCGACTTGAGTACAGGGTCTCCGAATTGTCTGATATCCAACACCATAGAATTAAACCTCCTCAGGGTCCACATCCACCCTCACCCGAGGCCCCCCGGGCTTTCCGAGCTTCGCCATCCGGCGGGCTGCGAGCGCCCCGGCCCGCGCGACGGGCGAGCGATCTTTGGAACGCAGCAACATGCGCCAGGCCGGATCCTCGCCAGCCGCCGAGATAGGTACCAGCGGCGACGCTTCGACCCCATTTTCCAGGGCGGGCAACAGTTCGGATTCTACCGCACGCCGCACCCTGTTCTCCGGCCCCTTGAAGGTCAATGCCGCCAGGTGCGCGTATGGAGGATAACCAGCCTCACGCAGACGGGGCAACTCCGTAGCTACAAAGTCTGGATAATCGTTACGGAGTGCGGTTTGCAGCGCGTGGTGATCCGGCATCCTGGTCTGCACCAGGAGACGCTCGCGGGCAACCTCGACTGCGCCGTGGAGGATGCGAAACGCCCGCTCGGCGGCCCCCATGCCGCTCCCGAGCAGGAGGTGGTCTGAATCGGGGAGGATCACCGTCCCCCATTCCCGATCCAGAATTCGATGCGCGGTTCCCACTATGACCCGTCGGTCTTCCCCATCGTCGGTGCCCGCCGTGAGCAGCCCGACCGGCTCTTTCAGGGCGCGCGCAAGTTCGGCCTTTATGCGCTCGGCGGAGAGTCCAGTGGAGACTACGCGTTCGGAGCCGCACTCTTCGCACGGTCCAGGCTTTCGCCCTCTATTTCCGCACCTGACGCACTCGAGCAAACCGCCATGAACCGAGAGGTCGAAGCCGCACTCGGGACACGTCCTGATGGCCCCGCAGCCATTGCAGTAGACCTTCGTTGAAGCGCCAGTCCGGCTCGCCACCACGCCAACCCGTGTACCCGCCGCCCTCCCCTTTGCGCACGTGTCGAGCAGGGCCGGGCTGAACGTGGCCCCCGTCCCCCGCATATCCACTATCCGAATATCCGGCATCTGCCCGAGGGAGCGGGTGGGAAGCTCCCTGACTTTGTTCTCGGGAGCCTGGAGGCGCAACGACGGTGTGGGAGAGAGACAAAGGACGCCGGAACCTTCGATCTCACCGCGCCGAATCGCCAGATCCCTGGCGTGGATGGGAACGCCCTCGAAGCCAGGTTCCGCGCGATGGGCGCCGTTCGGCTCGTCCACCACGCACACGGCCCCGAGACGGGCAAGCGGCAGGAGCGCAGCCGAGCGGGTTCCGACAAGCACGTCCACCGAGCCTTCACGGGCAGCCTCGAAGACCGCGCCCCGCTTCCTCCCCAACCCGCCGTGATACGGCGCAATACGAAGCCCTTCAGGTAGCAGCCGGATGAGATCCCGCACCATCGCATCCACGCCCCGCCGCTCGGGCACGAGTACCAGCGTCTGTTCGCCGCCCTCAGACGCCGCAAGCACCACGGCGGCCACGGCCTGGCCCCACTCAGCCGCTGGCGTCCTCCACACCCATGCGCCGCCGAGATCCACGACGCGGCCCGCGCTCCGCAGGAACGGCGCGAGGATCGCAGCGTCTTCTCCGGCACGGGACTCGAAGATCGGTGCTGGCTCCGGACGGCGTTCGAGCCTTACCGCGCCCCGGCGAACGAGCTGCCGCAGCGCGTCGCGTTTCGCGCCAGCCTCAGAGAGAAGATCCGACACCGACCAACCGTGTCCGTGCCGCACGAGGGCTTCGAACAGAGCGCGCTGGCGCGGGGCACGGCTCAGGTCTGGCTCAGGACCGCCCCTGACTGCCGCCCACTCCACGGCGCCCCGATCCGGCAATGCAGGCGCAAGCTCCACCCTGCCGGTCCTCTCGGCTTCCTTGAAACCCGTGTCGCCCAGCGCTTTTCGCAAGCTCGCCCGACTGACGATCTCATCTTTCTGCCAATGCCAGTTGGCAAGTGGTGAGATCACGCGGTAGCTGCTGGTTTTCAGGCCGGGCGGGAGCGCTGCCCGCAGGGCCATCGCGACGGGGATTGCGGCGGCCTCCGAGGCCCATCTGCAGGCTTCCACCACTTCGGCGGAGAGGGTGAGGTCTCCAATCACCGCCCTGATATCTTCGAGCGCATGGATATCGGCTTCGTGGTCGTGGTCAACCACTATTCCGAGGCGTGGATAGCCGGATAGCGGGGCCGTGACCGCCGAGCCGGGGTGGACTCTGTCTGCGAGGTGTTCGGGTACGCGGTAGCTGAACGGCGGGATTGCGTGGGTGGAAATCAGAAGGCACACCCGCACGGCTCGGGTGGAGGCGCGTCGCGGCGGGGTCTTCGTTCCGGTGATCCGGCTGCGCAAAGGGACTACAGGCCCGCGGCGCGGCGCAGATCGTCCGCCCGCGAGGTCTCCTCCCAGGTGAAGCCTGGCTCGCGGCGTCCGAAGTGTCCGTAGGCCGCGGTGGCCGCGTAGATGGGACGTTGCAGCCTGAGGTCGCGGATGATGGCGCCAGGCCTGAGATCGAAGTGTTCCTCGACCAGGGTGGTCAAGGTGGTCAAGTCAACCTCCTCGGTGCCGAAGGTGTCAACCATCACGCTGACGGGACGGGCGACGCCGATGGCGTAGGCGATCTGGACCATGCACCGCTCTGCCAGCCCGGCGGCCACCACGTTCTTGGCGACCCAGCGGGCTGCGTATGAGGCTGAACGGTCCACCTTGGTCGGGTCCTTACCGGAGAATGCGCCACCGCCGTGCGGTATGGAGCCGCCGTAGGTGTCAACTATGATCTTGCGCCCGGTCAGGCCCGTGTCACCCTGCGGCCCGCCCGTCACGAACCGGCCAGTTGGGTTGACCAGTATCTCGGTCGCGTTCCTATCGTAGAGCCCTTCCGGCATGACGGGTTCGATCACGGCCTCTATCAGATCGTCTTTCATCCCATGCTCCGCCCCGTCCTGATGCTGGGCGGAGATGAGCACCTTCTCTACGGCGACGGGACGCTGGCCCTCGTAGCGCACCGTCACCTGGCTCTTGCCGTCGGGCCGGAGGTAAGGGAGGTCATCGTTCTTGCGGACGGCGGTCAGGCGGCGCGTGAGGGCGTGGGCGAGCGTGATCGGGAGCGGCATCAACTCTTCCGTCTCGCGGCAGGCGAAGCCGAACATCATCCCCTGGTCGCCTGCCCCGATCTCATCCAGCTCCGCGTCGCTTGCGCGATCCACACCCTGGGCGATGTCTGCGGACTGTGGGTCTATGGAGGTGATGACGCCGCACGTCTCGGCGTCGAATCCGAACTTGGCGCGGGTGTAGCCGATCTCGGATATCGTGCGGCGCACGAGGGTCGGGATGTCAACGTAAGTGGAAGTGGTGATCTCACCCGCAACCACCACCAGGCCGGTTGTTACCAGCGTCTCGCAGGCAACCCGGCTCGCGGGATCGTCGGACATAGCGGCGTCGAGTATGGAGTCGGAGATTTGATCCGCTATCTTGTCAGGGTGACCCTCGGTCACGGACTCCGACGTGAACAGGTGCGACGTGCGCACCCCTGAATCCCCACGGGCCGCCCCCGCCGCCGTTCGCTCAACCATACTACTCCCGTCTCTTCTTGCTCATCTCAGAGATCATAGCGTCAAGGATAGCGCGTGCCACCTCCGTTTTGGAGGTCTGGGGTACGAAGGTGACGCTGGATTTACCGACGACGTACACCTCGTTCTCCCCTGAGCCGAACCCGATGCCAGCCTGCGAGATGTCGTTGCCGACTATGATGTTCGCGCCTTTTGAGCGCAATTTCTCCCTGGCGTCAGATACGGGATCACCGTGCGTCGCGGCGAACCCGGCCACGAAGAGATCCGGATACGATTTCCTGACCTCGGTGAGAATATCAGCAGTCGGCACGAACTCCACCCTCAGCCCGTCCCGTCGCCGCACCTTCTCGCCCAACCTCTCGGACGGGGTGAAGTCCGAGACCGCGGCAGCCATGATGAGGGCGTCCGCCTCCCCGGCGAGATCCATGACCGCATCCTTCATATCGTCCACGGTCTCCACCGGAAACCAGCCCACGCCCGGCTCCACCTGATCCACGTTCGCCGCCACTACAGACACTTGGGCCCCCAGGAGCATGGCCTCCCGCGCAACCGCAAGCCCCATCTTCCCCGAGGATCGGTTCCCGACGAACCGCACGCTATCTATTGGCTCGCGCGTGCCCCCAGCAGTCACGATCACCAGTTTGCCAGCAAGCCTCCCACCGAGCGCGCCAAGAACCGCCGCCGTTGCCACTGCCGCGGAGGCCATACCTTCATCGGAATTCTGGATCACGCGGAACCCATCGTCCCGCAGCAACGCCAGATTATTCTGAACTGCGGGATACCGTGCGGTGGCCGCAGCGAGATCCGGAACCACGAACCTGGCATTCAAACCAGAACTCGCCACGCCAGCTTCCAGGCCGTGCGCGAGCCGGGCGATGGTACCGGCGGACGCCGGTGCGAAAAGCAGGATCCCAGGGTTCCTGGAAGGTTTCTCGACCACGGCCCCAGAGAACGCAGCAGGCCCGATATACAACCTCGCGCCAGGGTCGAGGACCACCTCCACTTCGAGGCCAGCTTCGCGCAGCTCGCGCGAGATGGTTGGAGCAGAGAGAGCGCCGGGACCAGGCCCAACGCGGTGGAGGATCAAAGTTCTTGCGGTTCGCTAACTGGCTGGAGTGGTGCGGCCACGGCCTCAGGCCGCGCCCTGCCCCTCCCCACCGTCAGCCTCTTCATCACTGGACGCTTCGGCCGTCGGGCTCGCGCCTGGCGCCGGGTTCACGAAATCGTCGCCCCCAGCGGCCCCGGCATCTTGCTCAGCCTTCGCCATGGGCACCTTGAAGCTGATATCCAGCTTGCCCTCGCGCAACTCTTCGATGGCGATGGTGAGTGGGTGCTGCGAGCGGGTGTGGACCTGCGGACCAGGGATGCCGAGGGCATCGTTCAGGCCCAGCGTGGCGGTGTACTCGTTGATCTCGCGCGCCCTCCTTGCGCCAGCCAGCACCAGCCCGTAGCGAGAGTCCACCTTCTGCAAAAGTTCGTCTATTTTGAGGTCATTCAGCATCTTCGCCTCCTTGTGCGATCTCACGGAGTATACCCACGAAACGCTCGCGGGCGTCGTCCCTATTGTCGTTTACCACCTCGTGGTCGAACTCGCCGCGCGCCTCGACTTCCTCGATGGCCGTCGCCATGCGGCGTTCCAGCGCCTCGGAGGTCTCCGTCGCCCGTCCTTCGAGCCGCCGCCGTGTCTCCTCGATGGACGGCGTCCGCACGAAGACCATAACGGCGTCCTGGCGCTTTTTTCGGACCTGCCTCGCACCCTGAAGCTCTATCTCAAGGATCACGGATCGCCCGGTATCCAGCATCTCGTCGACCGCGCTCTCAGGCGTACCGTACAGATTACCCGAATATTCGGCCCACTCCAGGAACCTGTCCTCCCGGATCCAGCGTTCGAACTCCTCGCGGGAGATGAATATGTAGTGTCGGCGATCAACTTCACCATCGCGCGGCGCCCTGGTAGTCGCCGACACGGAATAGCCGAGGGGTGGGACGGCGTCGAGGGCCGCCCGTATGAGGGTAGACTTTCCCGCCCCCGATGGCCCGGAGACGACGATCAGGCGTCCTCGCACCCCAGAGCCTTGATGAGACGGTCCCGCTGACCGTGTGTGAGCCCGACGAGGGTCTTGGAACGACTGATGTTGGCCTCCCTGAGTATCCGTGTAACCTTGACCCGTCCCATACCCCGAACCGCGAGCAACATCTCCTCGACCTTCGCGCCACGAAGCTCTTCGGACGGGTCCATCAGGAGGTCATAGATGTCGAGGTCGCCGCTCTTGAGGTCGCGTTTGGCATCGGCCCGGGCGAACCGTACCCTGTTCGCCTCTTCGAGCGCGCTCAGGCGCTCCTGAGATGTCCTATCGGGAGCCCTCCTCAACATCGCGCGGGATTATAACATCGGGTTCCTCAGACCGTCGCCTGGCTCTATAAACCCCG
>JACDAR010000039.1 GCA_013695335.1 Rubrobacter sp. | reverse complement strand
GCCGACGAGTGGTTCCGGCGTTACGGCGACTGGGTGGTGCTGTTCGCCCGCGTCGTGCCCGTAGCTCGCAGCATCGTCTCCATCCCCGCCGGCGCCATGAAGATGTCCCCCGTCCGCTTCATCGTGTTGACTACCGTGGGTTCCGGCGTGTGGAACACTCTGCTCATCGGGGCGGGCGTCATTCTCGGCGCAAACTGGCAGCAGGTGGAGGGTTGGATCGGCTCCTACTCCAACGCCGTCCTCATCGCCGTCGCCCTGGTGGCCGCCGCCCTGCTCGTGATGCGCCACCTCCGCAAGGGGTAACGTCGCAGCCGGGGCGCAATCGACGGTGATGCTAAGATAGTATGGAAAATAGAGTCCTTGACCTCAGGGGAGAAAGTGCAAGAGATTCGCAGTACGAGGGCCCCGAAGCTGAGGGAAGATCAGATCGAACTCCTCAGCCGCTACGGGCAGACGAGGACAACGGAGGTAGGGGAAGTCCTGTTCAGGGCAGGCGACACCTCCAACGACTTCATAGTCGTCCTCGAAGGCGAGGTGGAGGGAATAGACGATTTCGCCGGTGAGGCGCGGTCGATAGGGGTCTTCCTCGCGGGCCGTTTCTTGGGCGAGCTGAACATGCTCACCGGGCAGGCAATGTACGTCTCGGCCGTGGTGCGCGAGGGCGGGAAGGTGCTGGCGATTCCCCGCGAGCGGCTGAAGGAAGTCGTTACCGAAGAGCCCAACCTCTCGGACATCATCCTCAAGGCTTTCCTCGCGCGGCGCTCGTGGGGGATGAGGACCGGCCTGGGCCTGAGGATAATAGGCTCGCGTCACTCGGACGACGCGACGCGCCTGAGGGAGTTCGCCGTCCGCAACCGGCTGTCCCACGCGTGGATCGATCTCGATGAGGACCCCAAGGCCGGAGCTTTGCTAGATAAGTTCGGTGCGACCCCATCGGAGACGCCCGTGGCTATCTGGCAGGGCAAAGACATGCTGAAGAACCCGACGAACGCCGAGCTTGCGCAGGTCATCGGCCTCAAGGTAGATGCCACCTGGAGACGAACCTACGACCTCGTGGTAGTAGGAGCAGGCCCGGCAGGTCTCGGGGCGTCGGTCTACGGGGCTTCGGAGGGCCTCTCCACCCTCGCGCTCGAGTCGGTGGCCCTCGGAGGGCAGGCCGGCACCTCATCGCGGATAGAGAACTACCTGGGCTTTCCCGCTGGTCTCTCCGGCTTCGAACTTGCCACCCGCGCTCTTGTCCAGGCCGACAAGTTCGGGGCCCGTACCGCCGTGCCCGAGGTGGCGATCGGCCTCGAAAGGGGAGACGGATACTATCGTATCGGGCTCTCCGAGGGCGGCGAGGTCGCGGCCCGCAGCGTTATCGTCGCGACTGGGGCCCGCTACCGCAGGCTCGACGTGCCCCGCCTCGAGCGATTCGAGGGCGTAAGCGTCCATTACGCCGCCACGGAGGCCGAGGCCCTACGGTGCGAAGGCCAGGAGGTCGCAGTCGTCGGCAGTGGCAACTCGGCGGGCCAGGCGGTGTTGTTCCTGGCTGGACGCGCACGGAGGGTTTACCTGCTCATAAGGGGCGGCGACCTGGGCGCGAGCATGTCCAGCTACCTTGCCGACCGGATAATGGGCGTGGAGAACATCGAGCTGCTCGCAAACACCGAGGTCCGGGACCTTGCGGGGGAAGACCGCTTGGACGGGGTCGTGATCGAGGACAACCGCTCGGGCGGGTGTCGAGCTCTCGAGGCAAGGGCGCTTTTTGTCTTCATCGGAGCGGAGGCCAACACCGGCTGGCTCGAAGGGACCGTCAAACTCGACGAACGCGGCTTCGTCCTGACGGGGGGAGCGTTGGAGCGTTCCGCGCTCGACGAAGATGGCTGGCGAGGACTTTCGCGGGAACCGTACCTGCTGGAGACAAGCCTGCCGGGCGTATTCGCCGCTGGCGACGTGCGCAGCGGCTCGATCAAGCGGGTCGCCTCCGCCGTGGGCGAAGGCTCCATGGCGGTGAGGTTGGTCCATCAGTACCTGGACGATACCGGCGTGTGAGAGACAGGTCTACAGGTTCGACGACGCCGCATACTTGGAGGCCACGCAAACAGGAAAACGCCACCTAACGGCCGGTGGCTCTCCGGGTGATCAAACCGCTCTTGCAACTCTTGTTGAAGCATGTGTTATTTGTCTACTGGCGCAAGCTCCAGGTTGTGAGTCGGAGAGAAAACGCGACTCACGACCTATGCACCACGGATGGAGAAAATTCCCACCTGGGTTCGGTGTGTCCTGCGGACTCTTCTCCCGTCCTCTGGCGACCGCCTCTGTCATGGCGGAGCGCAGATAACCGATCAAGTCATTGACCACATCCCGTTTCCGCCCATCCGGCCACGAAGCATAGCACAAGCATGACAAGCATCCAGCAACCGGCGGACGCGTTGCTGCTAAGATTTGCTGTGTCACGAGCAAGATAGGGAGGGAACATGAAACTGGTCAGATATTCCGTTGGTGACGCCGCGCCCGCCGTGGGAGCCCTCGAAGGCGATGAAATACGGCCGCTCGCCCACGAGAGCATGCTGGACTTCATCGAGTACGGCGGAAGCCCCGAGCCGGGCGAAGACATCGTGCCGCTCTCAGAAGCGCGGCTACACGCCCCACTTCCTAACCCTCAGAAGATAGTCGCCATCGGCCTGAACTACGTGGACCACGCTGAGGAGACCGGGGCTCCCATCCCCGAGAAGCCAGTAGTTTTCACCAAGTATCCGAACTGCATAGTCGGGCCGGGCGATGCTATCCGCATACCGCCGATCACGGAGCAGGTGGATTACGAGGCGGAGCTTGCGGTAGTGATCGGGAAGACTGCCCGCAACGTCTCGGAATCAGAAGCTCTGGATCACGTCTTCGGCTACGCCAACGCCAACGACGTATCCGCCCGCGACCTCCAGTTCTCCGAGGGCGGACAGTGGTCCCGCAGCAAGTCCCTGGACACCTTCATGCCTTTCGGGCCGTTTATCGCGACTACGGATGAAATCCCAGATCCCCAGAGCCTCTCCATCAAGGCAATCCTGAACGGCGAGACCG
>JACDAR010000011.1 GCA_013695335.1 Rubrobacter sp. | reverse complement strand
TGCCATGGAACTTCCCTTTCTGGCAGGTCTTCCGGCACGTCGCCCCAGCCCTGATGTCGGGGAACGTCGTCCTTCTCAAACACGCCTCGAACGTCCCCCAGTGCGCCCTTGCGATAGAGGACATCATCCACCGGGCCGGTTTCCCTGAGGGCGTCGTGCAGACGCTGCTCATCGGCTCGTCGCAGGTGCAGGCCGTGATAGATGACCCGCGCGCGCGGGCCGCGACGCTCACGGGCAGTGAGGGGGCCGGTCGTCAGGTCGGCAGCGAGGCCGGGGAGAACATCAAGAAGAGCGTGCTGGAGCTTGGGGGGAGTGATCCCTTCATAGTCATGCCATCGGCGGACATGGAAGCTGCGGTCACGGCTGCCGTCACCTCCCGCACCCTCAACAACGGACAGTCTTGCATCAACGCCAAGAGGATCATCGTCCACGACGAGATAGCAGAAGAGTTCGAGCGCCGCTACGTCGATGCGATGGCCGCTCTCGAGGTCGGCGACCCTATGGACGAAGGCACGGACATGGGGCCGCTCGCCACCCAGGAAATCCTGGAAGACGTGGACGGGCAGGTCAGGAAAAGCGTCGAGGCCGGGGCAAGGGTACTCACCGGTGGGAAGCCGCTGGACGGGCCTGGCAACTTCTACCCGCCGACCGTGCTGACTGACATCCCCGAGGATTCCCCGGCTTACCGCGAGGAGATCTTCGGCCCCGTTGCATCCATGTTCCGGGCGAGGGACATAGACGACGCCATCCGCATCGCCAACGACTCGGATTTCGGGCTAGGCTCCAGCGCCTGGACGAACGATGAAGGTGAGCAACGCCGCTTCGTTGAGGAGATAGAAGCAGGCATGGTGTACATAAACCGCATGACCGAATCCACGCCGGAGGCCCCGTTCGGGGGCGTCAAGAACTCAGGTTACGGGCGCGAGCTATCCCACTTCGGTATCCACGAGTTCGTTAGTGTGAAGACGGTCTGGATCGACCGCGGCATCGAGGCGGCAGCCGGGGTCGAGTAGCCGCGAACGGAGGCTTGGCCGCGCAGCGTGAAACTTCTTGCTGACGTTTGGCTGGCGGCGGGGTAGTTTATGGGGTAATGAACGAAGTCATCGGAAATCAGAGTGTGGGGGGCGTGCTGTGACTGCGGTGCGCCTGCTTGGCCTCGGGGCTGTGTATGGGCTTGCCTTCGCCATAGTGAAGTCGCTGTTCCCGAGCCCGCTCATCCTGCTCACGCTCGATGGGGGGGACAGAACCTTGCTCGCCCTTTTCTACATGGGCGTCGGCCTTGTGGCTGGCCTCATCTCTGGCCCCATCTTCGGCGGGATTCTGCTGTCGAGGCGGAGATACAATACGGGCGAGACCCCCGGCGGAACCAGGCTCGCCCTCAGCCTCGGGCTCGGGCTCATGATGGGATTTGTATCGGGCGTCCTCACCCTCGCCGCCTATTCGGCTGGCCTGCTGCCGTCAGGCGACACCCTCGACCCGCTCAAGCTCATAAGGGCATCCAACTTCCCGACGGGAACGCCGCTCCTCATCGCCTGGGCTATATTCCGGGATCTCCTGCCAGCAGGCCTCACCGGTCTCTTCCTCTCCCCGGTCGGCGGAGGATTCCTGATACGCCTCTACGAAGCCGGACGACCTCCGGTCCAGAAAACATACGACGAGGATTTTTAGAGCCGCTGAACCGCTGACTGGCTGATCCGCCGACCGACTCTAAACGATGCTGACGAGCGGGGAGAGCTTGCACTCAGCGAGGGCGTAATCCTCGCTCTTGCGGGCTGAACGGACTATGTATTCGAGGCAGTTGGCCCGGCAGTCGATCTTGCCGCATGGGATCTCTATGGTCCCCAGATCCTCCATAATACGTACCACTGGGTCGAGTTCGTTGCCAGGCACGGCGTCCACGCGCCTGACGTACTGGCCCTCCTCGAAATGCTTCCGCCCGTAGCGAAACATCGTCATGCGTAAATTGTACACTGGTTTGATCTGGATCACATACATGGCATTGGGGAGGGGACCGATGAAGGTATACATCTCGGCGGACATGGAGGGTGTCACGGGGGTCACGCACCCGCAGGACGTGATACCGTGCCGCCCCCGCTACGAGCAGTTCCGCCGCTCCCTGACCGCCGACGTGAACGCCGCCATAGACGGCGCGGGCCGCGCCGGAGCTTCGGATTTCGTAGTCAACGAGGCCCACGACGGCATGAGGAACATAGTGCTCGAAGACCTCGACCCGAGGGCTGAGATAATCGTGGGTCAGCGCAAGCCGCTGGTGATGATGGAGGGCGTCGAGGGCGCGGATATTTGCTTCTTCGTCGGGTATCATGCCAGGGCCGGTGTGGAGGGAGTTCTCAGCCACACATACAGCAGCCCGAACGAGGTGATCGGGGTTCAACTCAACGGCGAACCGTGCAGCGAAGCCCGCATGAACGCCGCTTTCACTGGTTCACTCGGTATCCCCGTTGGGCTCGTAACCGGCGACGACCGCACGTGCGGGGAGGCCGAATCGCTGTACGCTGGCGTGAGGACGGCCAGGGTGAAGACGGCCATAGATCGCTACACGGCCCGCTGCCTGGCGCCTGACGCGGCGCGCATCCTCATCCAGGAGACGGCGGCTAATGCGGTATCCGCAGTCGGCGATCTCAGCGCCTACGCCCAGGAAGGCCCTTACACCTTCGAGGTCGAGTTCGCTACGGCAAGCACGGCGGCTGGCGTGCTCCACTTCCCCCAACTGGAACGTACCGATGACAGGATCGTGACCTGGACCCACGAAGACTACGCCACGGCCTACAAAATGTTCATAGGCGTCATGAGCATGGCCCACAGCGACCCGGACTACGGATAGGAGCCGCCAGTGAGCCCAACTTTCTACATAGTGGACGTATTCGCCGAACAAAAATATGCTGGAAACCAGCTCGCCGTCGTACTCGACGCAGGGGCGCTTTCGGGTGATGAGATGCAGGCAATAACCAGAGAGTTCGGTTTCTCGGAGACGAGCTTCGTGCTCTCGCGGGGGGCGGTGGACGATGGCTTTCCAGTTCGCATCTTCACCCCCGGTGGTGAAGTACCTTTTGCCGGTCATCCCACGCTGGGAACGGCGGCTGTGATCCGCCAGGAACTCCTGTCCCCAGAGGCGGGCACCGTGGCCCTCGATGTGGCGGCGGGCCGCATCCCCGTCACCTTCGGGGATGAATTGTGGATGCGACAGATCCCCCCCTCGTTCGGCGAAATCCTCGATCCTTCCCTCGTCGCCCCCGCACTCGGCCTCGAAGCGGGCGATCTCGACGGGCGACATCCGGTTCAAGTAGTCTCCACGGGCCTACCCGCGATCATCATCCCGCTCGAAAACCTCGATACTCTGAAGCGGTGCCGACCGGATCGGGAACGATACCGCGAGTTGACACAAACCGCAGGTAGCGCCAACCTGTACGCCTTCTGCCCCGAGCCGCACGAGGCGGAGAACGACCTCGCCGCCCGCATGTTCGCCGACGACCTCGGCGTGCCGGAGGACCCGGCAACGGGGAGCGCCGCCGGATGCCTCACCGCCTATCTGGCGGAGCATAATTATCTTGGCGATGGCCCTGTGGATGCGCGGCTGGAGCAGGGATATGAGATCGGACGCTCATCGCTACTCTACCTCCGCGCCGAGAAAACCGAGGAAGACATCAGCGTCGAAGTCGGCGGAAAAGTGCAGATGGTGGCGAGGGGGGAGTTGTTATGATGTGGGCATGTTATGCAGGTAAGGGAAGTTATCGAGTTGTTGCAAGAGGATGGCTGGCGGTTGGCGAGGACGAAGGGTAGTCATCGGCAGTTCAAGCATCCAGACAAGCCGGGGACCGTCACGGTTGCAGGTAAGCCGGGCCTGGACGTACCGCCGGGAACCCTCAACAGCATCTTCAAACAGGCGGGGCTGAAGTAGCATGAAAGAAGGAACTATGCGCTATGTGGTGATATTGGAGCGAGGCGAAAACGGGGTCGGTGCTTATGTGCCGGATCTTCCGGGCTGTGTCGCCGTAGGTGAGACCAAGGAAGAGGCTTTGCGCCTGATCGGGGAAGCCGTCGAATTGCACCTGGAAAGCCTGCGCGAGGATGGGCTGCCAATCCCCGAGCCCTCCTCCAGCAGCGAGTACGTGGATGTCGGGGCTGCCTGAAGACTCCGTCCGCAAAGAGAGGGGAACGTTTGTGAGCGGGGGAATCTATCTCATGCGAGATGATGGCGAGCTTGTCGAGATGAACGAGCGTGGTTACGCCACCGAGGCTCTACTGCAAGAATATCTAGCCCGCCACCCCAACCTCCTTGCTGGGGATCAGATAGACAGCAGTGCGCCAAGACGATGGCTGCTCGTGTCGCAAGAGATGGCGCTGGCTTCTGAAGAGGACGGTTCCGGGCGGTGGTCGGTGGATCACCTGTTCCTGGATCAAGACGCCGTGCCGACCATCGTCGAGGTCAAACGCAGCACCGACACCCGCATCCGCCGCGAGGTCGTCGGCCAGATGCTCGATTACGCCGCAAACGGGGTCGTCTACTGGTCGGGGGACAAGTTACGGGCACAATTCGAGGCGAATCTGGAGTCCGAGCAAGACATCTCGGATCTCTTGGAAGATCCCGACGCCGATCCGGAGGAGTTCTGGCGGAAGGTCAAGACGAACTTGCAAGCGGGGAAAGTGCGTTTGATCTTCGTGTCTGACAAGATTCCCGATGAACTCCGCCGCATCGTGGAGTTCCTGAACGAGCAGATGGACCCGGCGGAAGTTTTGGCTGTGGAGATAAAACAGTACGTCAGCCAGGACTCGAATCTGAAGACGCTCGTACCGCGCATCATCGGACAGACGGTGGAGGCCCGACAGAAAAAATCTGGCACTGCTGGAGAGTCTTCCGACAAGAAGAGAGCCTATCAAACCTTCTTCCAAAAGCTGATAGATGAGCTGCGAGAACACCACGATTTCACAAGAGCGCGAGCCGGACAATTACAGAACTGGTACTACTTCGCCTCGGGGTTCACGGGTATTTCCTATGCTCTCGTTTTTGCTCAGGGAGGGCAAGTCCGTGCTGAAGTTTATATTGATCGAGGTGATGCCGGATCAAACAAGGAGCTGTTCGACACCCTCTTTGAGCAGCAAGGCTCGCTGTCAGCAGAGTTTGGAGAAGAGCTAGAGTGGCAGCGGATGGATAATCGCCGATTTAGTCGCGTAGGCGTCTATCGCGAAGGTTCTATCGAGGACGATCAACAAGTGTTAGAGGAGATCGCGGAGTGGGCGGTTGACCGGCTCCTGAAACTCAAGAAGGTGTTCGGCCCGAGACTGTCCAAAGCGATCAGTTAGAGAAGTGCGATAGTCGAGCAAGCCAAAAAAGCAACTCCAAAGCTACCGTGGCTCTCTCCCGGGACTGGCAACCAATGATGCTCTCGGTGTGGCGGTGGAGTTCATGCCGTCGGGCTCCTTCGTGCCACTGGCGGACATAGTAGGAGGCGTGGCACACGGGCTGGAGCCGGGGCAGTGGATGGATGACACCTCTATGGCACTGTGACTGCTGGATAGTTTGGATCAGACTTCGCCAAGCGCCTCCACAGCGGGCATTTGCAATACTTCGCAACAGTCTGGCAACAGTTTGCTGAAACGCCTCGTTTTCCTTTGAATTGGCACGGTGCGGGTGGTAGCTTCGGGTGTATGCCGTTGGCACATAGAGGTTGACACATTGGACTTGGGGCTGGGCCTGGAGGGGTTTGGCTGAGAAGATCGAGAGGAGGTGACCGGTGATGGGTGAAGCGGTGCTTGCGCGGGCCGGGATATTTGGTTTGTTTTCGGCGGCGCGGCGGAGGTTCGAGGCGGCGCTCGGGCGGCTGCGGGCCAGGGGTTGGCCCATATTGCAGACGGCGGTCGCGGCCAGCCTGGCTTGGTCGCTGGCGACGATGGTGCTCGGGCACGAGCGGCCGTTCTTCGCGGCGATAGCGGCGGTCATCTCTCTCGGGGTGGCGGTTGGCAGGGAGGGGCGGCAGGCTGCGGAGCTGGTCTTCGGGGTGGCGTGCGGTCTGGCGGTTGCGGACCTCATCGTGGCCGTCATCGGGACGGGGCCGGTTCAGATCGCGGTGGTCGTCGCGCTGGCGATGGGGGCTGCGGTGCTGCTGAACGGCGCGACGTTGCTGGTCACGGAGGCCGGAGTTACGGCCCTCTTCACGGTGATGCTCGATCCATCCACTTACGGAACATCGCCCGAGCGGTTCGTTGACGCGCTGGTTGGGAGCGGGGTCGCGCTGGCGATCACCGCGATCTTCCCCAACAGTCCCAGACACATCGTCGAGCGGGCGGCGCATCCGATCTTCGGCGAGCTGGCCGCTGTGCTGGAGGAGACGAAGGCTGCACTTCTCGCTGGCGACCTCGGGATGGCCGAGAGGGCGCTTGATCGGGCGCGCATGATGGATGTGCGGGTGGGAGAGCTGAAGGAAGCCATCGACGCAGGTTACAAGACCATCCGTATCTCTCCGCCGCGACGCAGGGATCTCATGCACCTCAGCTACTACGCGACGGCCGCTGACCAGCTCGACCTCGCGGTTCGCAACACCCGCGTTCTCGCCCGCGCCGCAGTCAGCATGGTACGTGAGGATAAGGAGACGCCGGAGCGGCTCGCTGAGACAATCTCGGATCTCGCGCGCGCCGTCGAGGCCCTGGGAGAGTATCTGGAGAGTCCGGATCATCCGCCTCACACCCGCTATCTCGCGCTAAGGGCCGCCGAAGAGGCGACCACCGTGCTCGAAGAACGCCACGACCTCGAAACCAGCGTGCTCGTGGGACAGGTTCAATGCACAGCCGTAGACCTCCTCAGGGCGTCAGGCATGGACCCTGACACCTCGCTCAAAGCTTTCAGGGAGGCCGCGACCCACGCTCCGGATCGCACAGTTCCAGTCGAGTAGCTATCGCCGGAGCGCGGGAGATGTCTTGTGCCCGAGACCGCGTGATGCTACCGTCACGGTCATGGGCGACACACTGGCATAGGCTTGACGCGAAAACGGTTCGCGATCGCGAATCTCACTTCCACTAGTTCTTCGAACGCCACCCAGGGGAGCAACGCCATGCCAGAGGCCCGATCTTCGGAAAGACTCGACCAAAAAACGCAGCCAGAACCAGCGAATCACAGGGATGATCTTCGCGGACGCGTCGCCCTCGTAACCGGTGTCGGACGGCGCAGGGGGATAGGATCGGCGATCTGCCGCGCCCTCGCCGCCCGCGGCGCCGACGTGGTCTTCTCCTACTGGAGGGCTTACGACCGCGAGATGCCGTGGAACTCGGACGAGGAAGAACCAGTCGCGCTGCTCGAAGAATTGCGTGGCATGGGCGTCAGGGCGGAGGCTATCGAGTTGGATCTCTCCCTGCCAGAATCCCCCGAAAAGCTACTCGACGCCACCGAACAAGAACTCGGGCGGCCATCCATCCTGGTGAACAACGCAGCCCACTCGGAGAATGACGGCTTCGAGAGACTCGACGCCGCGACCCTCGACGCCCATCACGCGGTCAACCTGCGGGCCACGGCGTTGCTCTCCGTCCACTTCGCCCGGCGATTCGAAGCCGGTTCAGGAGGCAGGATCGTCAACTTCACATCAGGCCAATCTATCGGCCCGATGCCAGGAGAACTCGCATACGCAGCCTCCAAAGGCGCCATCGAGGCTTTCACCCGAACCCTTGCCGCCGAGGTCGGGCACAAAGGCATAACTGTAAACGCAGTCAACCCAGGTCCCACGGACACAGGCTGGATGGGAGAGGAGCTTGCGCGCGATCTGGCGTCCAAATTCCCTTCGGGCAAGGTCGGACAGCCGGAGGATGCGGCAAGGCTCGTGGCTTTCCTGGTGGGAGACGGGGCAGCCTGGATCACGGGCCAGATCATCAACTCAGAAGGCGGCTTCCTGCGCGACTGAGCCTATGCCGTTCGTGGCTGACCGAATCCGAATGATTATTTGTACTTTGCTGCAGAGGTCCGGCCAGTTCTGCTGCGGTAATATACTCGGACTATGGACCCAGCCGGAAGTTTTCTGAAGCTCATTCAACGTGGTAAGGCTAAAACGCTGTTCTACGATGATGACCAGGAACCAGAAGCCCCGGTGCGTGGGCCACTCTTCCCGCGCCCGGTATTCCGCGCCCTGCTCGTGGTCTTCGGCATCTCCCTGATGCTAGCCGTGGACTGGTTCGGGCTCCTGCTCCTGAACTCGCAGGGCGTCGTCGCGTGGATGGGGACGTTGACCGCCCTGCGGACCACTGCCATCCTGATGGGCGGCGTGGCCGTGACTTCCCTGCTGCTCATGGCCCACTATCGTCGCGTCTACTCGTATATCTCTGAGGAGAACGTTTTCTTCGCCATCACGTTCTCCCTCTCTTTCATGCTTGGCTCTCCCTGCGCCCTCGTCGGGATATTCGCATAGAAGTTTCGGGCGACTTTTTGGCCGACGGGCCGCAGCGCGCATCTCGCTTTGCCGCTATTCTTGCGCGATGAGGTTCGAGCGCGAGCTATCCAGCCCCAACGAGGTCTTCACGGCAAACGGTAAACCTCTCTCCCTGTACGCGCCGGTCCTGGACGAGATGGGGAGGATGGGCGTGAGAGAATGGGAACGGAGGACGGGGCGCGCCCACGAAAGGTTGCTCGATACACAGCGGGATCTCGGCATCACAGGCGGGGACAAAAGCCATCCCACTGACTACATTCCGCGTCTGATCCCGGCCACCGATTGGGCAGTCATCGAGAAGGGGCTCGCCCAGCGGATGCTCGCCATCAACGAGTTCCTGCGCCAACTAGAGGCCGGTAAACAGGATATCGTGCCGAGGGAAGTTCTGGAGAGCAGCGCCCTGTACGAACCGGATTCGCCGGACAGGCTCGGGAGCGTACCAAA
>JACDAR010000363.1 GCA_013695335.1 Rubrobacter sp. | reverse complement strand
CGCCGCAGGCGATGTGGCAGATCCTCGTTATCAGCCTCGTGCAGCCTGAAACCTAGTCGGTCGAAGGCATCGAGGATTGTCTGCTGGGTGGCGGTTGGCCGAACGGTGATCGAATCCGAGTCAGACGGGTCCATAGCCATCTTCACGTCGAGGGCCGTGCGCACCCATATGGAAGATCGCCCAACGGAAAGCGGCGTGTCGTAAGGGAGGTCGAACGAGAAGGGAAGCTCGCTATTATCCCTCGCCTTGATGACCGTGTGTCCCGCCACCTGGAAGCGCTCGATGGTGCCTGTCTCGGTGACCGTATCGTCGCCCGACTCACGCTTGTAGTACGTCTGGACTTCGAGGCGAATGCCGTCTACTTCCGCATCCGAGTCACCGCCGTGTATCTCCACCACGCCGCGAACTTCGTCCCCCGGCGCGAGGTCGCTACGCTCCAGCCTCGTGTCTACCTTTGCCGCCCCGATACCGATGCTCGACAACAACCGGCGAAAACCCATGACCATCCTCCTTGAAGGTCGTGTGCAATGCGCCAGTCAGTATAATGTCCTTCGGTCTCTCGGTCACGAAGGCGGTGGATCTCCCGTGAGACACCTCGGATCAGGCGCCGCGCCGCTTCTCGTAGAAAAGTTCGGTGTAGCGACGGTTGTCGTAGCGGCTGACGATGGCGCCGTTTCCTGTCTGTTCGAAGCCGTTTTTCTCGAATACCCGCTGCATCCTGTCGTTGTCGGCAAGCGTTGAGCCCCGCAGAACTTCGAGGTTCAGTACGTCGAATGTGTAGTCGGCGAGTAGGCCCACGGCCTCGCTTGCGTAGCCGCGGCCCCTGAGGTTTTCGGGGCCGATCTTGATACCGAGCTCGCACCCACCCTTGCGGAAATCGTAGAGGGTCGCCATGCCGATGGGCTTCCTGAGGTTGCCGTCCTCTTCCCCGGCCTCGATGATGAACGTCTTTACGCTGGGATCTTCCCACCGGGACAGGTAATCTCGCCGGGCGGCGGAGAGGGAAATGGAGATCGGTGGCCGTCCATTCCAGAATGCGAGTTCCGGGTCGCGATCCCACGCATAGGCCGTCTCCACGTCCGCCGCGTATGGCGGACGCAGGATCACTACTTCTCCGCGTATCGTCTCAAGGTCTTCGGCGTGGATCTCCGATCCTCCTTCTCGGACGCCACAATACTACACGCCATATGCGCCCACTCAAGTGTCATCCAGCACGCGCTCCAGGAAAGTCACCGCGCTACAAGATAAGGGCTTCATCTGATTAAATGGGCGTGACCCGACACCCAGGAGAGGCATTTGAGTGGGAGCGTAGGGGAGTTCTTCGGGGGCTCCGGGAGGAGGATCCGGGACGGCGTCTGGGGGGACGTCCCTATAGACCGGGCGGCGCGGATGCTGCTCGAAACCCATGCGCTCTCACGGTTGAAGGGGATGCGGCAACTCGGCTTCACGGCCCAGGCATTTCCAAACGCCAGGCACACTCGCTTCGACCATTCCGTCGGCGTCTACCATCTTACGCGACTGACCCTCAAGCGAATAATTGACTGCGGCGCGTACCTCGAGTACCGCGACGTACAGGGCGCGCTTGCCGCCGCCCTCCTGCACGATGCTGCTCGTTATCCATACGCGCAGGCTGTGGAAAGTATCGCCCTGCCAGGCATCACCCCCGTTCAAGAGTTGAGTCGGCGCCTGATCGAAGACTCCCAAGTAGCAGACGTTCTCTCCGAAGAATGGGATCTCGAACCCCACAACGTGTTCAGGCTTATCGCAAGGGACCAGGGCGCCGAGCCGCATAGCCTGACCCCCACGGAGCATCTCGTGCGGGACATACTATTCGGCGCCCTGAACACCAACGGCCTCGACTGCTTTATCAGGGACGCCCGCGGCGCGAAAATTCCCTGCGTCATGCTGGACGCGGAAACCCTGATCCAAGCCATCAAAATAGTGGGACACGAGAACCGGGCGATCCTGGCGGTGGAAGAGGGCGCTGCAGGCTCCCTCCAGTCTCTGGTCTTCTGCCGCTATCTGATGCACTACAACGTCTACGGGCACCACGCGCTGCGCATACCCACCGTGATGTTCATGCGCGCCGTACAGGACGCCATACAGGCTGGCGGCGTGAACCCCGAAAAACTGGCCAGCCAGGACGACGCCGGGGCGCTCGCTATGGTCAGGGATTCCGCCGGACCCGAAAGCTCCTCTGCCGCCCTGACCAGACGCCTCGCCGACCGGCGCCCTTACCACCGAGCCCTGGAATTCGACGAACGCCACCCGAGCTACGCCTCCCTCATCAGGCTGCGGGAAGACGCGTCCTGGCGGCGCCGGGTCGAGGAGGCGTGGTGCCACTACCTCACCCGCTACCACAAGGGCACAGCCGGCCCCTTCGACATCCTCATAGACCTGCCCCGCAAGAACCGTTTCACCATGTGTCTGCGTCTCATACGTCCCGCATCGTTACCCTGGGAACACAGCCTCACGGACTGGCAGAGCCTCTCTGGCATGGGCGAAGAAGATATGATCCGCTTCCACTCCCCCCTCCACCGCATCCACATAGTCACGGCCACGGGCGACCTCGCAGCCTCCGTGCGTCGGCACGCCGAAGAGCTCTTCACCATAGCCGAAGAAGTCGGCTGATAACGAACCCCGTGCGGGCAAAGAAAAAGGGCCGGTTTTCACAGAAGGGTGAGACCCTTTTCCGGCCCTTAGCGGCTCCCTTGATGGGTGCCGCTAGAAATTACGATTGATTATAAGGACAAGCTATAGTTGGCGCAAGCTCTCTTTAACAAAACTTAACCTGGCCTTTCGATTTCGTGCGCCGATGCTATAATTCCGCGAGGAGGGCCGCTAGCTCAATTGGCAGAGCAAGAGACTCTTAATCTCTAGGTTCCAGGTTCGAGTCCTGGGCGGCTCACTCTACTAGCGTTCGGCTGACAGCCTTCGGTTTCTCTCACAATTGACTAACAAGATCCCTCCCGCGCAAGAGAATATTCTGGTGCATTTTTGCGGGGGTGCGGGCAAAAGAAAGACGGAGGAGTGCAGGCTCTCCTCCGTCGGTGATTTCGTATTTGGTTCCGCGCGGAGTGCGCGGGGATTCGCGGTGTTCAGCTTGTGCTACCTGCGCCGCAAGACCGCGAAGGTCAGGATGCCGGAGCCCAAGAGCAGGGCAGCCGCCGGCAAAAGAATCGCCGGACCACCGCTATCCGGAGTGTCCGAGACCCCACTACCCGACATAGTCTGTTCCATCATTGAGCCTTCCATGCCCATGGTGCCCTGCGCCATAGCAGCCGGCGCGAGGATCATCATGACCAGAAGAGCAGCCGTGGCCAGGATGATTACCTTTTTCTTCAACAGAGATACCTCCTTCTCTACTCGTCTTTAACGGCCTGCACTCCTTCTCCAAAGTGAGAAGTTACCCGTAGTG
>JACDAR010000335.1 GCA_013695335.1 Rubrobacter sp. | reverse complement strand
CACGAGGAAGGCCACATGGACCACGAAAGCGTCGGCCGCCACTGGGACGAAAACGCCGACACCTGGACGAAGCTCCTCCGGGCTGGCTACGACTATTCCCGCGACGGCCTGAACACCCCTGCCTTCCCGGAGATGCTGCCGAACGTGGACGGTCTTGCTGGCCTGGATGTCGGCTGCGGCGAGGGACACAACACCAGGCTCCTCGCCGAACGCGGCGCCAGCGGGAATAGACATCTCGGCGAACTTCATCCGCCACGCGAGGGAATGGGAAGAAGCAAACCCTTCGGGCATCCATTACTACGTTGCGAGCGCTGTGGAACTTCCGTTCGGGGATGCGACCTTCGATTTCGTCAGTGCATTCATGTCCTTGATGGATATACCGGAGACGGATCTCGTGCTGGCAGAGGTCTTTCGTGCCCTAAAGCCGGGCGGCTTCTTTCAGTTCTCCATCACCCATCCTTGCTTCGACACGCCCCACCGCGAAAGCCTCAGGGATGCCGAAGGTCTGACCTACGCCATCGAGGTCGGAGATTACTTCCGCCGCATCGACGGCGAGGTGAAGGAGTGGCTCTTCAGCGCCGCGCCGCCGGACGTGCGGGCGGGACTACGACCCTTTCGGATTCCGCTGTTCACGAAAACCCTGAGCGAGTGGCTGAACCTCCTGATCTCATCCGGCTTCGTGATCGAACGCCTCGAAGAACCGCGCCCGAGCGACGAAACCGCCAGGGAGTGGCCTGGGCTTCAAGACGCACAGGTGGTCGCCTGCTTTCTGCACGTCAGGGTGCGTAAACCAGCCTGAACTTCATCGGTTCTACTTGAACCCCGCGCCCTCCATGGCGGTGAGGGCCGAGCGGGAGTAGCGGGCTGCGTAGTCCGTGCCTCTCTGGGGGGGATGGCTGCGGGATCTGCGGTCAGATATCTCGTCGGCTTTGATTCCGGCGCGAAGGCGTCCTTCTTCGAGGTCTATGCGCAGGGGATCTCCGTCGCGGAGACGCCCGAGTATCCCGTCGTTCACCAGCTCGGGGGTGAAGATGGAAAGCCATACGCCGCCAGCCCCCTCGGGTGCGAGCCCATCCGTGATGACCGGGAACTCCGCCGTGAGATCCCGCTCGTCGAGGGTTCGTGCTAGCTCGTCCAGGCGCATCAGGCCAGGGCCTCCCCTCGGCCCGGCGCCACCGACCACGATCAGGGACCCATCATCCACGCGCTTCTCTTCCACAGCCCTGACAGCCTGCCCCTCCGACCTGAAAAACCGCACGTCCCCGGAGATCTCAGCCTCACCGGATGATCCACAAATGGCCTCAGCCCCGCTCGCCCTTCCCCGCACGAACGTGAGCCTGGCGTCAGATGAAGGGACGTCTTCCGGCGCATCCGGCAACTTCTCCAGCAGCCGTCCCTCGACGGTATCAACATCGTGGACGGAATCGCCCAGGCACGCGAGCAACCCGGCCGCCCCATTCTGGGCGAGCCAGTCCGAGCCTGGCGTCGTGAGCACTGACGTTTCGGAGACGAGGACGCGGATCGTCTGCGGAAACCCTGGCGCCCTCGCGGCTTTGGCGATGGCGGAGAGGTGGATGATGGGCTCAGGTCCCCCTCCTGCCGAGACGCCCGCACGCAGCGCGTTCGCCAGCGAAAACTCGGCGACCAGTTCCCGCATACGCGGCCTGCCGTTGCCCCCGATCTCCACGACTGCCTCAGCCGGAGCAACGGCGAGCGGCGAGAGGCCGATCCCCGTGAGCGCGACTGACAGGCTGGAACCGGGCTCCGGCACGACGACCGCAGGGAGGTTCATACGCGCGGCGGCGATCACGAAACCCGCTAGGTCGGCGGGCTCTTTGGCCTGGATCAGGAGCGCGTCGAAGTTCTCGGCCTCGCAGGAAATCTGCGCCACGTCGGCAACCCACTCGCGGGCGAGCGCGACGCCGCCTTCAGGGCGTTCAGGGGGCAAGTGGAAACATACGGGCTCTCCGCCAGCTTCGCGGACTGCGTCTGGGAGGTGGGATCCGCCGGCGATAAGAACGCCGACGCGCGGCTCCGGCACGTTTCTAAGAACCGAGTTTCTGGAGCAGGATCTCGCGCACCCTGCCACCGTCCGCGTTGCCCCTCGTGGCCTTCATGACCTGGCCTATGAGGACCCCGATCACCTTCTTGTCGCCAGCCCTGATGCGTTCTGCCTCTTCCGGGTTCGCGGAGATCACACCCTCCACCACGCCGGAAAGTTCGTCGCCACCGACAGATGAAAGCCCCTCGCGCTCGACTATCACAGAGGGCGAATCGCCAGTCTCGAACACGGTCCCGAGTACGTCCCTCGCGGCCGAGCGCGAGATGGAGCCGTCTGTGACCAGTTGGAGCAGCCCGATCATGTGTTCCGGGCTGGCTCCTGAGTCGGATATCTCGGTGCCAGACTCGTTCGAGAGGCTGCGGAGGTCGCCCGAGATCCAGTTCGCCGCCTGCTTCGGGTCAACTTCGGCGGCTACAGCCTCGTAGTACGACGCGAGATCCCTGTCAGCGGTCAACACGCCAGCGTCGTATGGCGAGAGCCCGTACTCCTCGACGAAGCGCTGGCGCATCTCGTCGGGCAACTCCGGCATACGATCTTCGATCTCCCGCACCCACGCTTCGGATAACTTCAGCGGCATGAGATCTGGCTCTGGAAAGTAGCGGTAGTCGTGGGCGTACTCCTTGCTGCGAAGCTCGTGTACCTCGTCCGTCTCTGGATCGTAGTGCAGGGTTGACTGCTCGATCTTACCGCCGGAATCCAGGATATCGCGCTGACGCTCCAGCTCGCGGGCGAGGCCGCGCTCCACGAAGCGGAAGGAGTTCATGTTCTTCAGCTCTGTCTTGACGCCGAACGAGCCGTCGAGGTTGCGGATGGACACGTTGGCGTCGCAACGAAGCTGCCCCTTCTCCATGTCCGCCTCCGAGACGCCGATGGCGCGCATGATCTCCTTGAGGTGGTTGGCTGTCGCCCGCGCCGCCTCGGGCGATGGGATGTCCGGCTCGGTGACGATCTCCATAAGAGGCGTCCCGCCCCGGTTGAAATCCACCAGCGAACCGACGGAACCGTGCATCCTGCCAGATTCCCCGACGTGGACGTTCTTGGCGGCGTCCTCCTCCAGGTGCAGCCGTGTAATCCCGACGCGCACCGTTTCGTCACCGACAGGCACGTCGAGGTGGCCTCCGGTGCAGATCGGCTCGTCGAACTGGCTGATCTGATACCCCTTCGGCAGATCCGGATAGAAGTAGTTCTTCCTGGCGAATACAGCCCTCTCGGAAACCTCGCAGTTGAGGGCGCGACCGGCCATCACGCCGAGTTCGATGGCTTTCTCGTTCACAACAGGCAGCGTCCCCGGATGCCCGAGGCAGACCGGGCAGGTGTGGGTGTTCGGCTCGTCGCCATATACCACCCGGCAGCCACAAAACATCTTGGTCCGGGTGGCCAAATGGACGTGGAACTCCAGCCCGATCACCGCCTGATAAGTACGTTTCTCCTCGACTTTCACGTACCTCCACCCCTCGTTCTCTCGCGCTCCGCAAACTCCAGTACCTGAGCGTATTCTAACATTCGATCCGAACGCCCAGAGACGGTTATCGTCGCGAGCACGGGACTCGAACCGCGTTGTCCGGCGCGCAGATAGCCCGGCCAAATCTACCCACCTGCCCCGAGCGGGCCGCCTGCTTCGTAGTCCCCAGTTGTCCGGGCTGGATAGCCATGTACCAGGCCCGGCGGCCAGACCCCACCGCCGGTATCTCCGCGCCCATCAGCCCTGAACCGGCTCGGAGCCGATCTTCTCCAGGTTGATGGATACGCCCGCGAAAACCAGTCCGGCGAAGGTCGCAACGGTCTCGCCTCGACCCCATCTCCTGGCTTCTTCCTTGTCGCCGCCACGGTAGAAACTGGTGGCAATCTCTACGCCGGGCTTCAGGCTCTTATGGAGTTGCTTCGGAGGTCGTTAGCTGGCATCCTACGGATGTATAAGCGGTAACAAGCCGCTTTGGGGATGTAAGGGAAAGGGGCATGGATGTACGTAGCGATACGGCGATACGTGGCGGTGGACCCTGGGTCCGTGGATGAGCTGCTGCAACAAGCTGAAGAGGGCGTTGTCCCCATCATGAAGGATGCGCCAGGGTTCCAGGCTTATTACCTGCTCAACACCGGGGGCGGCACCGTAACTTCGGTGAGCGTCTTCGAGGATCAAGCGGGGGCCGAGGAATCCAACAGGCTTGCCGCGGATTGGGTAGGAGAAAATCTGGCGGCGATGGTCCAGGGTCCGCCTGAGATCACGGCAGGAGAAGTTCGCGCACACGCAGCAGCCCCGTCGGGACCGGTAGGCGCGGTCACTGACTCGGTAGGCGGTGTCACGGACACGGTAGGCGGGGCAACGGGCACGGTAACGGATACCGCGGGCGGGCTCCTCGGAGGAGGGAACCGGGAGGAGCAGAACAAAGGTTGACCCCCGGTGGGGCGGGAGGGGTGTCCGAGCCAAAGAGGACCCTCTCCCGAGGGCCTGGATCATCCGCCATCCATGGCTCGCTGAAGCGCAACATACCGGCCAGACCCTGCGCACGTAAGCTCCGCACAGCGTAATCAGAACCTTTCTCGTGGATTGGGCGCGCCCGGGGCTGCCCGGTATCCTCCCGTTCCAGATACCATTCCCGGAGGCGCCGCTCCTCGTTGTCCACGCAGGGGTTCGGTATTCTGGCCCCCACGACCTTCACAAACCCTCCAGGATCACGACGCTGGGCCGCCCGATGGTCAGGCCGTCGGGAATGATGTCTTGGGTCAGGTGGGAGTGGATCAGGTATCTGACCTCGGCGCGTCCGTGCGCACGAACCCGCGCATATGCATATAATTGGCGCAGACCATAGCGGGATCGCCTCCTTCACGGAGGGCGGCCCGCACGA
>JACDAR010000329.1 GCA_013695335.1 Rubrobacter sp. | reverse complement strand
ATCCATAAGTCCAGGAGTAGACGGTGGAACTTATGTGGATACGTACGCAAGGTTCAAGGAACTTTATCCCAGGTTGTACGGGTGAATAGGCGAAAATCCTGGCGGATTGTGAGAGGTGCCGCAGGGCAGCTTGTCGCGGCTTGCTACACTATGGTCACATGAAGGCGAGGCGGCAGGTTCACACGAGGGAGTTGCAAGGGCTTTGTTGAGCGGAGAACGCAGGGGTTTGATGCGGGGACTGGAGCCGGGACTGGAGCCGGGACCGGAGCGTATCCGGTGGACCCTGGCAGAAGGCGTGGACAGGACGCTCTCTGATGCAGCCGCCGAACCCGTTGGCCTGGCTGACGAGCGGGTAGTCAGGGTTGAAGCGCGGGTGGGACGCATGGACCCCTTCGCGTGGCTCCAAGCCCAGAAAACCCCGCCGAAGCTGTTCTGGTCTGGGCGGGACAGGGACGAGAGAGCCTTTCAGGCGGCGGCGCTCGGCATCGCGGATATCGTGGAGGGGGATGGTGCGCCTGACACGGCTGCGCTGCGCAAGCGGTTCGCCCTGATCTCCGACGATCCGCGAACCCGCTACTACGGTGGGCTTCGCTTCGATCCCCGCAGCGAACCAGACGAAGACTGGGCCGCGTTCGGCGGGTACAGGTTCGTGCTGCCGAGGTTCGAGATGCTAGTGGAAGATGGGATCTCGAAGCTGGTGTGCAACCTGGTGCTCCCCTGGGATATAGAGCGGACCGATGGGATTCTGGACGAGATCGAAGACCTCTCTTTCGATAAAGATCCCGCCGGCGCCTTGCCAGAGCCCCTCTCGCGCACTGATACCCCTGACTGGCCTGGTTGGAAGAACAACATCGAACGCGCGCTGGCTGCCTTCGAAGAGGGCCGTCTGGGCAAAGTGGTGCTCGCCCGGCGGGCTGACCTGGAGTTCGATGGGGAGCTCGATCCAGCATTGCTCGCGCAGAGCCTGAAGGCGGCCACGCCGGATTGCTTCCACTTCTACGTTGAACCGGAGGAGGGCACAGCGTTCGTCGGGGCGTCACCGGAGCGGCTATTCAGGCGCGAAGGGCGCGAGGTCCGCACCGAAGCCGTAGCCGGAACCCGTCCCAGGGGCGACTCCGCGATGGACGATGACGAGCTGCGCGACCAGCTTCTCGGTAGCGCGAAGGATCTCTCGGAGCACGCCTACGTTCGGGACAGCATCCGCGAGTCGCTCGGGAACCTGTGCGAGAGCCTGGAGGTCGAAGAGCGGCTCTCCGAGATGAAGCTTGCGCGGGGACGGCACCTCGTATCCGGGGTGCGGGGAACGCTGCGCGAAGGCGTGACGGACTGGGATGTGCTCGAAGCTCTGCATCCGACGCCCGCTGTTGGCGGGCATCCGAGGGAGAAGGCGCTGGCCGAGATACGGACCTCAGAGCCGTTCGACCGAGGCTGGTACGCTGGCCCGATAGGTTGGATCTCGGCCGACGCTGCGGAGTTCGCGGTCGGCATCCGTAGCGGCCTCGTTGGCGGACGCACGCTCCGGCTATTCTCGGGGGCGGGGATCGTCGCCGGGTCCATGCCGGAAGATGAATGGGCCGAGATAGAACAGAAGATCGGCGACTTCACCAGGATCTTTGGCGTTGAGCCGGGACACACCGCAAGCTAACCGGCTCTGGGCCGGTCTCGTAGTCGAGGAACTCGTCCGCAACGGGATAGATTTCTTCTGCATCGCACCCGGCTCCCGCTCGACACCCCTCGCCGCCGCCATCGCCGAGAACCAGAAGGCCAAAAGCCTCATCCACTTCGACGAGCGCGGCGCCTCATTCGCCGCGCTGGGATACGCGAGGGCCACGGGGCGGCCTGCGGCCTGGATCACCACTTCCGGCACCGCCGTCGCCAACGGATTGCCAGCCGTCGTAGAGGCTTCCGTGGACGGCGTGCCAATGATCCTGCTGACTGCGGACCGGCCACCGGAACTTCGCCAGACCGGCGCAAACCAGACCATAGATCAGCCCGGTATCTTCGGCGACTTCGTCCGCTGGCGCTTCGATCTCCCAGCCCCTGATCTGTCGGTGGACCCCGCGATGATTCTGACGACCGTGGATCAGGCCGCGTACCGCGCGGCCCGCGCACCCCAAGGCCCGGTCCACCTCAACCTGATGTTCCGCGAGCCGTTCTTTCCCGAAACAGAGGAAGCGTGGGACGCGAACGATTCCATCCCCGATTCGTGGCGCTCAAGCGGCGGGCCGTACACCCGGTACGCCACCACGAAATCAGCCGTTGACCGGGCAGACATCGAAGTACTTCTGGACACACTCCATCCGGTAGAACGTGGCCTCATCGTTGCGGGGCGGCTGGATTCCCGGAAGCAGGGCGAGGCCGTCGCGCGGCTGGCCGATGCGCTTGGATGGCCGTTGCTGCCTGACATCGGTTCACAGGTGCGCCTCGGCGCGAGTTCCGGGAAGATCACACCGTACTACGATGCTCTGTTGGCGGACGAGATGTTCGCGGACGGGCACGCGCCCGAAGCAGTCGTTCAGATCGGGGGCCGTCCGCTCTCCAAGCGGTTGGAACAGTTCATCGCCCGTTTCCGTCCCAACCCGTATGTCGTGGTGCGCGATAACCCGTTCCGGCTCGATCCGGGTCACAAGGTCACGCACAGCGTCGAAACGGACATCGTGCGCTTCTGCGCGGCTATCGTGGAAGCTGCCGAAGAGCGCCCGTCTGCCGGAGACGATGCCTGGGCTTCGGGCTGGCGTGAGGCTTCTGATAAGGCTGGACGGTATCTGGATGGTGCGCTTCTCCAAGAGGGATTGAGCGAGCCGTTCGTGGCGCGGATGGTCACCCGTCGTGTACCGGAGGATCACGGTCTCGTGCTGGCGAGCAGCATGCCGGTGCGCGACGTGGATACCTTCGCGGCGGTGGATGGGTGCTCCGTCCCGGTTGCCGCCAATCGGGGTGCGAGCGGCATTGATGGGACCGTCGCCACGGCAGCCGGGTTCGCGCGGGGTCTCGAAAGTCCTGTGACGCTCCTGATCGGGGACCTCGCGCTCCTCCATGACCTGAACTCCCTCGCCCTCCTGCGCGAGACGCCCGTGGTCGTCGTCGTCATAAATAACGACGGCGGCGGCATCTTCAACTTCCTTCCCGTGTCCTCTCAGAAAGCGTTCTTCGAGCCGTACTTCGGGACGCCGCAGGGTGTCCGTTTCGGGGACGCGGCGAAGATGTTCGGCCTCGGCTACGAGCAACCACGCACGGCTGATGAATTTCTGGAAGCGTACCGGGCGGCCTGCTCCAGTGGAGAGTCCGCAATCATCGAGGTACGCACGGATCGGGAAGAGAACGTGGCGCTACACCGGAGGATACTCACGGGGACCAGGGGCGAAGCCTCGCGGGAGTAGACGCTGTGGATCGTGGAGTGCTGCGAGTAGAATGCGCTCCATCCGTCACTTACAACACTAGCCTTCAGTTTCCTATTGGAAGGGCGCGAAGAGACCCGTAGACTCAACCTGGGTTGCTATTCATGGAGTGTGAAAGGAAGGAAATCCTATGGCTAGACTTCTGGGTCCCGATTTCATTAGCTTGCAGGTGCGCGACTTCTTTACTTCGCGCGCGTTTTACACAGAGACGTTGGGCCTGGGGGTGGATTCCCGATTCGACACCCCCGATTTTGTTCTCTTCGATTCCAGCACTATCCCCTTTGCATTAAGTGAAGCGAAGATTAGCCTGGATGAAGCGTCCAATCCAGGATGGGGAATAGCGCTCTGGATAGATTGCGACGACGTAGACGAGTTGGGGGCCAGATTGAAGGCGGCCAGGGCCACTATCATCAAGCCGCCCTTCGACGGTCCATTTGGTCGTACGCTTGTCTTTGCTGACCCTGATGGATACCAGATCACGGCCAATGAGAACCCCTGGGACCGGTTTCCTCTAGGAGGTGGGCAGCAACGCTAACCTCGATCTTCGATCGAAGCGCGAAGATTGAACTTCTCCATTCGATGTCGTGTAGCTATCGTAGGATATGTGTCGGTGGATGCTTGATTTCCGCGATCACGTAGGCGCCCGAAGGACAGATGTCGAGGCGGCCTGGTAGACGGGCCAGCTGGCCGCCTATCCTGAAGGAGGATTCGATGCGAGAAGGAGAGATCCCATCCTGGACAACCGGAGGATGCCTGTGCGGCGCAGTCCGATACGAGGTGCATGGTCCGCTGCGTCCAGTCGTCAATTGTCACTGTTCGCAATGCAGGCGCACCAGCGGCCACTTCGTCGCGGCGACTGCCGTGCGTTTGGAAGCGTTTACCCTGACTAATTCGGAAGAATTGCGGTGGTACCGGTCTTCGGAGGCTGCCCGCCGGGGATTCTGCGGGAACTGTGGGTCGAGCCTCTTCTGGGAGCCCACCTCAGGAGAGAAGATGGTCATCATGGCCGGCACGCTGGACTCTCCGACGGGACTCCGTACGGCAGCCCATGTCTTCGTGGGGGACGCTGGTGATTACTACGAGATAGACGACGATCTGCCACGCTTCACAGACGGAGACCACGGCATCGAGATACCGGACGGGTGATCCACCGTGGCCCACGGAAAAGTAACGGAGACGATACCCGCTTCGGGCGAAGAAGTGTTCACCCTGATCCACGATTGCGACCGCCGCCTGGAATGGGACACCCTGCTCCGGGCCGCATACCTCGACGACGGCCACGAGGAAGCAGCCAAAGGTGCGACCGCCGTATGCGTCGGAAAATGGTATCTGGGTGGCTTCGCCCTCAAGACCGTGTACGTGACCTTCGATCCCCCGAAGCTCGCAGCCGTCAAGATGGTGAACGAGCCGCCATTCTTCGGAGCCTGGGCCGCCTCGCTGCGCCGAGAAGATACGGGAGGCGGAGACTCGCGCGTCACATACACTTTCACCTTCACAGTGAAGCCCCGTCCGCTGCGTTTCATCCTTGAGCCCGTGATGGGCCTCGTTTTCCGGCTGGAGACCAGGAAACGGCTGCGCGCCCTCAAGAAGCACTTCGAGCACCGCAATAATCTTCCCGGAGACAATGCCACAGGATCGCCCGTGTCTCGCATCCGGGGATAAAGGGTATCCATCTGGTGCGGGAAACAAGAGATGGGAGCCGAGAATGGATGGACCATCACCCCAGATTGAGACGCACATCTTCGAGGATGACGGACGCATCCCTAACAACCCGGAGTTGCCGTTGCTCGTGTATCAGGGCGCGCTCTCCGGGACGGATGACCCCGATTCAGCGTTTCGGGCGATGCTGGCGGAGAACGGCTGGGGCGGCGCGTGGCGAAACGGTGTCTTCCCGTACCATCACTACCACTCGACGTCGCACGAGGTTCTCGGGGTAGTTGGTGGCGGCGCGACGCTGACGTTCGGCGGGCCGTCTGGCGTCACGCTGGACGTCGATGCCGGGGATGTCGTCGTGATACCGGCAGGCGTCGGACACAAGAACGAAGGTTCGGATACCGGCTTCGCAGTAGTCGGAGCTTACCCTCGCGGCCAGGAATCCTACGACCTGCGCACCGGCGAAGCAGGCGAGCGCCCTGGGGTGATAGAGAACATCCACAACGTCGCGCTGCCTGAGCGGGACCCCGTCTTCGGAGAAGATGGACCGCTCGTCGAGCACTGGAACGTTCGTTAGTGAGACCGGGTGATCCTTGCTGAATTACCTCTCCCACGGCGACCCGAAAGCTGCCTCAATCCTCCTGTTGCACGGCTTCATGGGCTCCGCCGCTGACTGGGGCTGGATCTCTGGATCACTCGCAGAAGATTTCTACTGCATCGCCCCCGATCTACCGGGACACGGCAAATCCACCAGCCTTCCTGATGAGACATACACGATGGAAGGCACAGCCCAGGCGGTAGTGGAGTTGATGGAAGCTCTTGGTATCCAGCGGGCCACCATCGCCGGATACTCGATGGGGGGACGGCTGGCGCTGTACCTGGCGTTGCGTCACCCGGAGCGGTGCGCCGGACTCTTCCTGGAGTCCGCATCGCCGGGTATCGAGGGCACGGAGGAGCGCGCGGCCCGCCGCGAGGACGATGAGGAGCAGGCGCAGCGGCTGGAATCTGGGGACTTCGATGGGTTCCTGCGGGGCTGGTACCGGCAGCCGCTCTTCGCGTCGCTGGCGCGGCGGGAGGGGATGGTCGAGGCCCTGATCGAAGCCCGGCGAAGCAACGATCCCCTGGAGCTAGCGCGGTCGCTGCGGGGTATGGGAACGGGGAGCCAGCCATCGTCGTGGAACGAACTCGAAGACCTCCGTGTTCCGACGCTCGCCGTCACGGGAGAGATAGACGGGAAGTTTGTCGGCATAGCGCGGGAGATGGCCGAAAGGAGTCAGCGCATCTTCGTGGAAACCATCCCATCCGCCGGGCACAACGTTCGTCTCGAAGCTCCGGAGGCGTATCTCTCGTCGGTGAGGCACTCTATTTCTCGCGCTGGCGGAGGCTGAAAAAGTTCCCCGAATTGTCTTTGAAGCCGGTGTCGATGCCGCCGTAGGGTCGCTCTTCGGGCGGCGAAGTGAACTCGACGTCCTGTTTTTTGAGTCGTTCGTAGTCGCCGTGGATGTCGTCGGTCTCGAAGACGCCGGGGCCGAGGGTTGTTCCCTTCTCGACGAGTTCCCTTCTCGACGAGTTCCCTTATCTCCGGCGGCGCGGGGAAAAGGACGATCTCGAAGTCCGGCTGTCCTTTGGGACTCACCGTCAGCCAGCGAAAGTCGTTCATGGTCACGTCGTCTCTGACCTCGAAGCCGAGCTTGTCGCGGTAAAAGGCGACCGAATCTCCTGCGGAATCGCCACGCTCGATCTCGCATAACGCCGGTACTCGGAGGGCGTGAGTCCGACTCGGCGGGCAAACAAAACACTGAAGCTCCCCACGCTCGAATACCCAACCTCGAAGCACGCTTCGGTGACGTTGTGATGCCCGTTCGCCAGAAGCGTCTTCGCCCGCTCGACGCGCAGCCGCGTCAAAAATTCGTGCGGCGTCTCCCGAAAGGTCTCTTTGTAAACACGCAGAAAATGGTACGGAGAAAGGTTTGCGTGCGATGAAATATCCGGGAGTTTGAGAGGAGTTCCATACGAAGCCCGCTAAAGTCCCGGGCGTTTGTGAGGCTCTTTATCGTTTGCGGGTGCATGGCGCTCCAAGGATACGGCGGAAGTAGCGGAATCAAAGACGTTTCTCGGCGCGAAGATTGCTTCAATGTACCTGATACCATTGACCGGACCCCATTCTCTGTACCAGTTTCTATGAGAGTCTGGGTACGTATTCTAGCTCCTCTGAGCGTGCTCTCGGACCAGCAGCCTGCTCCGAGAGCTTTTCCAGCTCCGCAAACTCCATAGGCG
>JACDAR010000308.1 GCA_013695335.1 Rubrobacter sp. | reverse complement strand
TCGCTCTGGTGATGCCCTTTATAGCGCTGTTGTTTCCCGGTTCGCTCCTTGTGGACCCGCCGCAGGCGATCAACCTCTCCGGCTTCGTTGCCCTCTGGATGTGTTGCCTGCTGGCGCAGATATACCGCTACAGGCGGGTCTCCGGCTGGGTCCAGCGTCAGCAGACCAAATGGCTGGTGTTCGGCGTCACGGTGCTGGTGTTGTTGCTCGGCGCTTTCCTGCTTCCGTTCGCCGCATTCCCGTCGCTCTACCAGCCCGGTGAACTATCATATTTCCTGAACCTGACCGGCCTGACAATCGCCGGCTCGTTCGGCTTCCTGCTCATCCCGCTTTCCATAGGCACCGCGATTTTGCGCTACCGCCTCTACGACATAGACCTCGTCATCAACCGCACCCTCGTCTACCTCTCCCTGACGGCAACGTTGGCGCTGGTGTACGTGGGGGTGGTCGTGTCCCTGCAATACGCCATCCACGTCCTGACGGGCGGGGGCTCGCAGCTCGTGATCGTCGCCTCCACGCTCGGCATCGCCGCGCTTTTCAACCCTTTGCGAAGCCGCATTCAAGGCTTCGTGGACCGGCTCTTCTACCGGAAGAAATACGACGCCGCGAAAACCCTCGAAACCTTCAGCGCCAAACTGCGGCACGATACTGACCTCGATACGTTGAGCGAGGATCTCGTGACGGTCGTTCGGGAGACCGTGCAACCCGAGCGTGTGTCGTTGTGGCTGCGGGAGTCCAGGAAGGGGGTCGATGGCCGATAGCTTCGAGACTATAGTTGTCGGTGGCGCTCTGAAGGACAGGATGTTGTTTTGGCGGGAGGAGCGTGGGGAGATAGTCGAGCGTATCCACACGGTCGTGTCGAGGGTGGACTTAGATTGGCGAAGAACCAGGATTCTGGGGGGATGATTTTTGACTGACGTCGGAGTAGCGGTGATCGGGGGCGGCCCCGCTGGCGTTACGGCGGCCCTTCGCGCCCGCGAGCTGGGCGAGAGCGTGGCCCTCGTGGAGCGCGGAAATCTGGGCGGAACCTGCACCAACGATGGCTGCGTCCCTACCCGCGTGCTCGCCCACGCCGCCCGTCTGGTGCGCGACGCCGGGCAATACGCCGAATACGGCCTCGAAGGGAGGCCGCCTGCCGTGGACTTCGCCCGCGTCCTGAACCGGACGCAGCGCATCGTGTACGAGGTGCAGGAGAAGAAGCAGTTGAAATCCCAGCTCGAAGCGGCTGGCGTACACGTCTTCGACAGCGCGGGCGACGCTAGGTTCGTGGACACGAACGCGCTCGCGCTTGGTGACGGAACTTCCCTCAGGGCTGAGAAGTTCGTCCTGTGCGCAGGCGGCCACGCCAGGAGGCTCCCGTTCCCCGGCGTGGAACACGCCCTCACGCACAGCGACGTGTGGAAAATGAAAGAGCTTCCCGGGTCTGTCGCGGTGATTGGGGGCGCAGCCACGGGTTGCCAGCTCGCATCGGTCTTCGCCACCTTCGGGTCGCATGTCACGCTTCTCGAAGTCGCGCCCCGCATCCTGCCTGGAGAAGATGGGGTGGTCTCCGAAGGCTTGGCCGAGGCTTTCGCCCGGCGCGGTATCGAGGTTGTGACAGGAGTTGACGGGGTGGGGGGGATCGAGAAGCAAAGCAATGGTCTCAGATTGCTCTACTCGCGCGACGGCGGGGATCTCGCCGTGGAGGCCGATACCGTGGTGATGGCCGTTGGGTGGCCCGGCAACGCTGACGGGTTGAACCTGGCTGCGGCTGGCGTGGAGGCGGAACGCGGGTACGTGGAGGTGGACGACTCGCTGCGGACTAGCGCCCCGCACGTCTTTGCGGCCGGGGATGTGACGGGCAGGATGATGCTGGTGCAGAGCGCGACTTATGAGGGGGCCTTCGCGGCGGAGAGGGCCGTACTCGGCGGCGGGCGGGAATACCGGCACGAGATAGTGCCCCACGGCGGCTTCACGGACCCAGAGTACGGCAGCGTCGGCCTGACGGAAGAGCAGGCGGGCGCCGAGCACGACTGCGTGGCGTCGATAGTCTCATATGCGGATCTGGATCGGGGCGTCATAGACGGCCGTCCCGACGGGTTCTGCAAGCTCGTCGTGGAGCGCGAATCGCGGCGCATACTTGGGGCGCATATAGTGGGGGAGCAGGCTGTGGAGGTAGTCCAGATCGCCGCGACCGCCATGAGCGCCGGGATGAAGGTGGAGCAACTCGCGGACGTGGAGCTTGCGTACCCGACCTTCACTGCGGTCGTTGGATTGGCAGCCCGCCGCGCTGTGAGGGATATTGGCCTTGTGGCAACCTCATCCGAGTATGGGGCGCCCGAGCGAACCAGGGCCGTGGATTGGGAGCATCGCGGCGGATAGGAGAGAATATATGTAGATGGTCTCGCACGACGCGGATGACGGGCAAGAAAAGGTTCGAGGAAAGGGGTCAGTCGTGGATAGGAGAGAGAGTTCGATAGAGAGGCTTCTGCACGGAATAGAGGACCGCATCGAGGAGTGGCGCGGGAGGATGAGCGCCCGCGAGATGGAGCTTCAGGCCCACAGGGAGATGCTCCTCACCGAGGCTGCCGAGCGCGAGAGGCTTCTGGCCGAGGCCACCGGTGAGAACGTGGACAGGAATTTTTCCCTCGAAGAGGCGTCGAAAGAGCAGCGGGTGGCTTTTATAGTGCATTCCGAGGACGCCGGAAAAGCCCTGGAGAAGTTCGCCAGCGAGGGTGCGCGTCTCGTGAGCGTGGTTCCGGGGAGCAGGAACGAAGATAGCGGCGCCGACATCAGGGGTTCCTGGCTGGTGTTCGAGCAGGAGCCGGAAAACTAGGGAAAACGGGGATCCCAGCTCGCCGTCGCGGCGCTTTTCATACCGCTGCGCCAGCGCATACGGGGGCTCGAATCCCACGTCCGTAGTCCGGGAGACTATGCAGGCCGAACACGCCTCGTCGTGGCTGCGAGGGTCAGCTACATCCACCACGAACGGATCGAAAGCCGACGGTCACGAAGGAGGGCCAGTGTGAGTAGGACAGCGACCGCCGGGACAGCCGCCGATGGTAAGATGCCTCCAGGTCCGAAGGGACGGCTGCTCACTGGCAACATGCGGGATTTCGGCAGGGACAGTCTGCGGTTCATCCAGGGGATGTCGCAGGCTTATGGGGACGTTGTGCGTTACCGCATAGCCACTATGTGGTGGTATCAGGTCAACCACCCGGATGGCGTCAGGCGCGTCCTTCAAGAGAACAACCATAACTACCCGAAATCCAACCTGACCAGGAGCATCCTCACGCCCGTCCTTGGGAACGGGTTGTTTACCAGCGAGGGTGGGTTGTGGCTGAGGCAGCGGCGTTTGATGCAGCCTGCGTTTCATCGCCGCCGCGTCGCGGCTTTCGGCGGGATCATGACCGACGCTACGCTATCCATGCTGGATCGCTGGGCGCCGATGGCGGAGTCAGGTACGCAGGTGGATGTTTCGGCGGAGATGACCCGCCTGACGCTCCAGGTCGCCAGCGAGTCGCTGTTCCACGCCCACGCCGGGGAGGAGCCAGCGGTCGTGGCGGCGGCGGTCAAGACGCTGGTCGAGGAGGTCAACTACCGCTACCAGGTGCCGTTCTATCCGCCGCAGAGCGTTCCGACCCCGCGAAATCGGAAGATGCGCTCTGCGCTTCGCACGCTCGACCGGGCCGTGTATACGATCATCGACGAGCATCGCCGCCGGGGCGAGGGTGATGATCTGCTGTCATTGCTGATGGAGACGCGTGACGCGGATACGGGCGAAGCCATGAACGACAGGCAACTGAGGGACGAGGTGATAACGCTCTTCATAGCCGGCCACGAAACCACAGCCAGCGCCCTTTCCTGGGCCTTCTTCCTGCTCTCCAACCACCCCGAAGTCGAACACCGGCTGCGCGCCGAGCTGGATGAAGTTCTCGGCCCCGACGCGGGGCGTGTCCCCGATGTCGAGGATCTGCCGCGCCTGAAGTACACGGGCATGGTCATCGAGGAGACCATGCGGCTGTACCCTCCGGCCTGGATCTTCGACAGGCAGGCAGTCGCTGACGATGAGGTCAGGGGCTACCGTATACCGGCTGGCGCGACCGTGATGATCTCACCCTACGTCCTGCACCGTCACCCTGATTTCTGGGATCTCCCGGACGAGTTCGACCCGGAAAGATTCTCGCCGGAGAGTAGCGCCGGACGGCCACGCTACGCCTATTTCCGTTCGGCGGCGGCCCCAGGCAGTGCATCGGCAAGGCGATGGCGCTGGTGGAGGCGCAGTTGATCCTGGCCACCGTGATGTCCCGTTTCCGGCTCGTCTCCAGCCGGCCCATCGAACCCCAGCCGCTTGTCACACTGCGCCCCCGCACCAGCCTCACGATGAACCTGGAGACAGCCAGGTAAACGCATTTATCTGAGATGCATCCCCACAAATCCAAGGAAATTCCTCCGAAAAATTTGCCGTAACGCCTGCCGTAACGTTTGCTGGACGCGCCCGGCGTATTCTGGCTTCGTAATGAGAGATCGGCAGGAGGTTACGAGATGAAGGTTTCGGCGATAATGCGGTGGGTGGGACCGGCGGCCATAGCTGGCGCGGCGTTCGCGGTGATCTCAGACCAGGTCGGGCTCGTCGTCCACCTGCCCGAGATGGGCAACGATTCGATGGGATACCACGCTGTCGGATCCGGCCTCTTCCTGTTCGTCTTCACGCTGCTTCTCGTCGGGATGTTCGGCCTCTACGCTAGGCGCCCCGATCCCAACAGCCCGAAGGTCATCGAATACGGCGACGCCCGCGCCAGGTACGTTCTGGTCGAGGAGCCCGAAGAAGAGATCGCTGAAACCCCAGCCCCCATGCGGCACGTCGCGGGAGCCCCCATCGTCCGGCGTCACGGGGTGGTTCGGGGCCGCAAGATGGTAGGGACGCAACGCTAGCACAGGTAGCGCGTATCAGAAATAGGCTTTGATGGGCAGCGGGCATTTGGGAGAAAGGAGTTGTGATGAAGCGTGTAGCTTATCTGGGGTTCAAGGGGTTGGCCTGGATCATCTTCGCCATCGTGCTGCTCCAGTTCTTCTTCGCGGGGATCGTAGTCTTCGGGGAAGAAACGTGGGGCGACAGTGCCGTCCTACCGCACAGGATTGCCGGCTGGCTAGTCATTCTTGCCAGTCTCGTGCTGCTGATCCTGGCTGCGATTTCCTTCTTTACCGGGGGCGCGCGGGGCGCGACGGTAGGGATGGTGGCGCTCCTCTTCGTGCTGTCGTTCGTGCAGTTGGTACTCGCGGCCGCATACTATATGAACCTCCCGATCATCGCGGAGCTGCATCCCGTGAACGCCCTGCTCCTGCTCGGCCTCTCATTCCACCTCGCGCGCACCAGCCAATCCGGCGTGGAAGCAGCGATGCCGAGCCGGGTCCAATGAGCCAGGCGGATCGGGAAGGCGTATCCAGAAAGGGCTTCCTGCGGATCGGGGCCGCCGCCGGGCTTGCCGCCACGGGAGCCCCGATCCTCGCCTCCTGCGGCAAGGACCTGCCGAAGGTGAAGAGTGGCCGGGCCGTCATCGCAGAGAAGAAGCTGAAGCCGAATTCGGCTTTCGTCTTCGCGGACGCCAAAACGGAAGATCCCCGCGTGGTGGTGCGCCTGGAGAGCGGGAAGATCCTCATGTACTCGGCGAAGTGTACGCACAAGGGATGCACCGTCGGCTACAAACCCGAAGAACAGCACCTCGTCTGTCCCTGTCACAACTCCATCTACAGCCCGCTGAGCGGTGGTGTGGTCTCCGGTCCCGCGGACAAACCGCTGGCGAAGCTTCCGGTCAAGGTTGCCAACGGGAAGGTTCTCTACACGTAGCTCGTCCCGCCGCTTACCATTCTGTCAGCTTCCAGATGCCAGGCTGCATTGCCTCTTCCTCGCCGAGGTCGGCGAAGATCTCCACTGCCCGTCTGAGTTGGGACATGGACTCGTCTGGTTGGTCGGCTGCGTGGAAGAGATCCGCGAGGTTATTGCGGAGCGCCGCCTCCCGGTGGAGATCCCCCGATGCCACGCACAGGTCGAGGGCTGCTTCGGCGTGCTTTATGGCGATGTCAGTGTCTCCCGCCGCGCCGTGGGCGAGGGCCAGGTTGTTGAGGGCCGCCACCCGCGCGTCCGGGTCGCCGAGCTTCTCCGCCAGCGCCAGGCTTTGTTCCAGGTGGGCCAGGGATGATTCCCAGTCCTCCCTACCCCTGGCGAGCATGCCTGCCGCATTGTGGGCGCGGGTGAGCGCGAGCGGGTCGTCCGCAGCCAGTTCGAGCGCCTGATCCGCGAACTCCTCAGCCTCCACGCCGCGTCCCTGGTGGTGGCAGAGCAGGCTCAGGTCCGCGTACAGGTGCGCCCGTTCTCCGGCTTGGTTATTGCTGCCCAGCCCTTCGAGCGCCGTGCGGTAATGGCCTTCGGCAAGATCCCAATCCCCCCGTCTGGCGTGAACGTCGCCCAGCTTGCGTTCGATCCTGGTGAGTGTGTATCCCCCGGTTTGGGAAGCGGCGTTCTCATAGCTCGTGGTCGCTGCGGCATATTCTCCACGCAGCGTGTGAACGTCCCCGATGGCCTCGTACAGCCTGGCCGCTTTTGGGTGTCCGAGGGCAAGCGCCGTCCCGAAATGGGAGAGGGCTTCTGCGTGGGCTGAGAGCGCGCGGGCATGTTCGCCGGCCAGTGCGTAGTGGTCGGCTGCTTCCTCTTCCCGCCCGGCCAGGCGGTAGTGGTGTGCGATCTGGGCGTCCGGCGAACCGATGCCGCGGCGGCCAGCGCGGGCGGCGAGCGTACCGGCCACGCGGCGATGCAGTAGCCGCCGTCTCGCGAGGCTGATCTCTTCGTATGCCAGGGCGCGTAGTTTGTCGTGGGAGAAATCGTAGAGGGGGGATGACTCGCCCGACTCGTTCGGAACCTCCCGTATCAGTCGGTGGGAGATCAAACCTTCCAGCGCCGTCACGGCTTCTTCCTCGCCCCTGCCGCTTGCCTCGCGCAGGGTATCGAAGTCGAAGGAACGTCCGATCACGGCCGCTGCGGTGAGCAACTGCCCGCCGGTCTCGCCCGCCTCCCTGAGCCTGCCGTGCAACAAACTCTGTACGCTGCCAGGCAGCGACCACGCTTCGCCGCCCGGGTCCAGGTCGCCCCTGTATATAGCCGCCAGATACTCGGCCAGGAACAGCGGCAGACCCTCGGTCTCCCTGTACAGCCGTTCACCAAGCTCCGGCGGCGCGCCGCTCCTGGACGCCAGTTCTGAGACGGCGGCTTCGTCGAGGCGCGAGAGTTTCACGAAGGTCGCAGTCTCCCGCATCTCGGATACCAGGGAGCGCAACCTGTGGTCGTCTGGCACCAGTTCTTCACGCCAGGCGGCGAGGACCATAAGCGGTCGCCCGCGCAGCCTGCGCGCAAGGTAGGAGAGTAGATCCAGGGATGCTTCGTCCGCCCACTGGAGATCGTCCACGAAGAGGATTCCCGGCGGCGTATCTTCCTGCGGGGTGGGGGCGAGCGCGAGCGCCGTGAGGAGCGTCTGTACCGTCCCTTCGAAGAACCGGCCACGGGCGCCTGGCGTGTCCAATGGGGGGAGGGATGGCATCTCGGGGAGTTTCCCTGCGAGCGCGGGCAACAGGCGGGCGGCTTCGGCGATGACCCCTGGCGGAGCGTGTTCCATCCGCCGGGCGAGATCCCACCTCTCAGTCGCCGACCTCAGCGCCTCGACGAACGGGCCATAAGCGAGGTCCATCTCGCCCTCGTAGCAGCGGGCTGAAAGCACCGCCGCGTCGCGCCTTCCTGCGCTCGCCAGAAACTCTTCAGCCAGGCGAGTCTTCCCGATGCCCGCCTCGCCCTCCAGGATCACGAACGCCCCACCCGAGGCTGCGGCGTAGGCTCCCTCCAGCGCGGACCATCCCGCGTCCCGGCCTATGAGCGGGGCTCCGGCGGCAATGGTGGATGCGTGTGTGGTGATCTCGGGTTCCACCGCTGCGTCTGAGGGTACGCCTTGTGTCGTGGTGGAAGCCGCGAGGGGCGGCACGGTTGAGCCTTCCTGGATCGCCTGGTACAGAAGCGTGGTCTCTTCGAGCGGCGCGACGCCGAGTTCTTTCTCCAGGATGCGCACGCATTCGCGGTACTGGCGTAGGGCTGAGGCCCGTTCCCCGGAAAGCGCGTAGAGTTGCATCAGGGTGCGATGGGCAGGTTCTTGCAGCGGGTCGAGGAGCAGCCGCCGTCTGGCGTGGGCGATCGCAGCATCCCATTCCCCTGCGGCCCCGTGTCCCCTGGCCAGCTTCTCCAGCGCGCCCGCAAGCTCGCGGCGCAACTCCTCTGCCTGGAAATACTGCCAGTCGTCGAAGGTGAAGCTATCCCGCAACCCGAAGCCAGCCAGGAAGTCGTCCCGATACAGGGAGACGGCCTCCGTGAGCGGGGGCAGGCACGCCTGGCACACCCCGGTATCCGGGTGATCGTGGGCCGTGGATTCCGCCAGCAACTCCCGGAAACTGTCAACGTCCAACCAGATTTCCTCGTGGTTCAGGCCGACGGTGTCACGTTCGACTTGCAGCCATCCTTCATTGCGGGCGCGGGCCAGCGAAGAGAGGGTGCGGCGCAGGGCTGCCCTGGCGCGTTTCTGGCCGTGATCCGGCCACAGAAGCCCAACCAACGAATCGCGGCTCTCACGCCTGTGGGTGATCGCCAGGTACGCCAGAAGGGCCGTGGCTTTGCGGGTGTCCACCTCAAGCGACGCACCGCCCACCTCGATGCGGGGCGGGCCTAGCAAATAAAGACCGGGTCGCGTCAAACTCTCACCTCTCCCAGATTATGCTCCCACCAACCGGAAGTCGCAACGAAAGCGCCTGAATGATAAACGCCGTAACGTTTCTGGCATTGGAATCTCCCGCCGGTCCATCGCTATACTGATGTTTTTCAGGGGCAGAGAGGAGGATGGTCGCGAAGATCTCCGCGTTTCGTTGGCTGGTGCGCGCAGGTGCGGCGCTTGCTGCGGCGTTTGCGGGTTGGATCCTGCTCGGAAGGGCGAGGTCGGCTGGCGGTCGTCACGCCGTTGCGGAGCGCCTGTCGCGGGACCAGTATGTGATCGAAGCCGCCGAACGCCATTCGCGTGAGAACGGCGTTCCGCTTGCGGCGTCCCTCGGCCTCGTCGAGGGATATGCGCGGGAGATATCGCCAGCCCCTGATCCCCGGCTTTATTTCAAGGTCGGCGTCCCGCTCGCGGGGCTCGTGGTTCGATTCCTGTATGGAGGGCGCCTGCACTGCGCCGGAGGTGAGAACTTGCCCGGAGGGGAGTCTGGCGTCATCTTCGTGATGAACCACAGGAGCAACCTGGATTACGTGGTGCTTGGGCATTTGATCAGGGATCGGAAGGCCCTGAGCTTCGCGTCTGGCGAGTGGGCGCGTTTCTGGCCGCTTGGGCCGCTGGTTCGGGCTATGGGATCGTTCTTCGTGCGGCGAGGTTCGGGGGACGAACTGTACCGGCGGGTGCTCGAGCGTTTCGTGCAGACTGGCCTCGAAAGAGATTTCACCCCCGTAGTCTTCGTCGAGGGCGGACTGAGCCGCGACGGAAGGCTCAGGGAACCGAAGATCGGCTTCCTGGATTATGCCCTGCGGCGCTTCGACCCGGCAGGAGATCGGGATCTCCTGTTGGTTCCAGTGGCGATCAACCACGATTGGGTGCTTGAGGACGGGAGCCTACCTTCGCCTGGGGCGCCCAACCCTTCTGGCGTGGGGTCCGTGCTCTCGACCTTCCTCTTCATCCTGCGCGGCCTGCAGCTCGCAAGGAGTGGCCCGGAACGCCTCGGCCACGCCGCCGTGGAGTTCGGAACCCCGATCTCAGCCCGCAGGTGGGCAACATCCCGGAACATAGACTTCCGCAACCTGGAGCAGCCCGCCCGCGCTGGACTGGTGCGCGAGTTCGCCGCTGATCTCATGAACACCATCGGCGAGATCGTTCCAGTCTTGCCCGTTCCGGTAGTGGCTGGCTTGTTGATCGGGGCTTCCGGGGAGGCGCTTGCACAAGGTGAGATAAAAGCCCGTTCTCACTCGCTCGTATTGGAACTGGAACGGCGCGGAGCCTGGATCTGCTTCGATGAAGAGGATGCGGTCGGGGCGGCGCTTCGCCTACTCGTAAGGCGCGGTCTGGTGATCCAGGACCGAGACAACTACCGTCCTTCGCCGGAGGGCGGGAAGCTCCTGCGATTCTATGCGGCTTCGATCTCCCATCTTTATTCAGTAGACGGTTAGGTTTCCTCCGGCAGGATGCCCGCCGCGCGCAGCGTCTCCTCCAGAACGGCACGGCCTTCCGGGATGCGGAGGAAGCCGCGATGGGTGCCCCTGTACCAGGCTATGCGGGGCTGTTGCCAGTGGCGCCACAGGCTGGCGGCTTCGATGGGCGGCACCACCCGGTCTGCCACGCCAGCGAAGATGGCGCGCCTGTCGTGCGGTACGAGGGTATCCATCACCAGCGGCGAGACAGGACGTAGCAGCCGCGCTGTGTCCTCCTCGCGCACGCCCTCTGCTTTCAGGTAGCGGGTCGAGAGGGAGAGCGCATTCCGCCAGAAAAGGCGCGTCGGGTCTGCGGCCGGGCTCCCAACGACCACGCAGTCCACGCCGTCGTCCAGGCAGGAGAGCAATGCAGCCGAATAGCCGCCCAATGAGTTCCCGAGCACCCCGACTGACTGCGCTTCCTGGCTTTCGCGCAGCCACGCGGTCAGGCGGCGCACGTCCCACGCCATCTGGGCTCCGGCGTGGAGGGAATCCATAACGTCGCCGGAGAGCACGCGATCCCCGCTCACGACGCCAGCGCGGCGGGGGCCGTGGGTCGGGAGGATCGGAAATAGGAGGTTCAGGCCGAGGCCGTGGTGCAGGTAATCCGGCCGAAACAGTCGAAGGTCAGCCTTCGGGGAGCCCATCCTGATGCCGTGCAGGCAAACGAGCCAGGGACGCGGCTCCCCCTGATGCCGCAACGCCCAGGCGTGAGCCGTGCGGTTCCCCTCGTAGGAGAGCCAGCGTTCGCGGCCAGGTTCCCCCTGATGCGGCTCGTACAGGCTCTCGAAGCACAGGTGCTCGAAACCCGACTCCTCGTGCCGCAAAGCGCCCTGTTCCGTTCTCTCCAGCGGCGGCGGCGTCCGGTGGTAGGTTGTGGGGTTCTCCATCCAGCCGTGGGTGGAGAACATCTCCATGGCCTCGTCCATCTCGCGGCTGATGCGGGTCGCGCTGCGTCCAACGGCCACGGGCGATGTGGTCATCACTATCACGTTCATCGAGACCTCGTCCCAGGCGGCGCGGGCGGCAAGCCCGAGGTCGAGATCCGGCGCCGGAGCTTCAGGAAGAACGGGCTCCTGTCCGACCGCAAGATACCCCGTGGCAACGAAGCTAGCCGCCGAGAGGACCAGCAGCGCGAGCGCGGCCAAAGGCCCAACGACGAAGGCGAAGGCAAAGGCCAGCAGCATCCCGAAGATCGAACCCGTCGCCATGAACTGGAAGATGCGCGGGTCGGCGGACCAAAGCAGGTTCGAGAGCCCCGTGGAGAGAAGCATGATTCCAGGCACGGCGGCGAGTAGCGCAGCCAGCAGGTTATCGTGCGTCCCGAACCACAGCCACAGCGCGCCAGCGAGTACGGGCGGCGCGGCAGCGGCCGGCCAGAGGCGAACCACAACCGGCCCCGGCGTTTCGCCTTCTTTGGGGGTGCGTTTCTCCATCGGTCGCCGTTAACCGTAGCATCTCCGCGTGCCGTGCGTGCCGCGCGGGGCGTGGGTCTTGGGATGTGTTTTCGGGTTGGATCCAGCCCAATCGAGATAGGGTGGGATC
>JACDAR010000305.1 GCA_013695335.1 Rubrobacter sp. | reverse complement strand
GCACACAAGCCCACACATCGCCATCCTCGTAATCAGCATGTTCGAGGACGACGACTCGGTATTCGCCGCGCTGCAGGCAGGCGCTCGCGGCTACCTGCTAAAGGGCGCATTGAAGGCGGAGATATTGCGGGCTATCCGCGCCGTGGTGAGCGGTGAGGCAATCTTCGGCCCCGCTATCGCCAAACGCCTGATGCAATACTTCGCCATGCCGAGACCCTCCTCGCCGGAAGACGCCTTTCCCGAACTCACCGAGCGGGAGCACGAAGTTCTTACCCTCATCGCCAGGCACGAGACCAATCCCGAAATCGCCCGTCGTCTGCACCTCAGCCCCAAGACCGTGCGCAACCACGTCTCCAACATCTTTACCAAGCTCCAGGTCGCCGATCGCGCCCAGGCCATCATCCGCGCCCGCGAAGCCGGGCTCGGCTAGACTGTCTTCACGAGCATGGCGGAGTTTACCCAGATCAAGTCGCGGCGCCTGATCCTGCGCCGCTTCGCCGACCCCGACCTGGAATCGTTTCTGGCCTACCGCAACGACCCCGAAGTGGCCCGTTACCAGTCCTGGGACTCGTGCGGTAGAGAGGAGGCCGTCGCCTTCATCCAGGAGATGAAGTCCTCGCGGCCAGGCACGCCCGGCGAATGGTTCCAGTTCGCCGTGGAGCTGAGGGAGACGGGAGGGCTCGTGGGAGACTGCGCCCTGAAGGTAGAGAAAGATTACCAATACCAGGCGGAGATCGGCTTCACCCTCTCCCGCGAACACCAGGGCAAAGGCTACGCCTCGGAGGCCGTCTCACGGCTCCTGGACTACGCCTTCGGGGATCTTGGCCTCCATCGCGTGATCGCCATAGCGTTCTGTGAGAACGAGAGATCCGTGGCCTTGCTGGAACGCCTGAGCATGCGCCGGGAAGGCCGCCTTCTCCAGAGCGCGCGGTTTGAAGGGGGATGGTCCGACGAGTGTATGTACGCCATATTGGGAGATGAGTGGGAGAGCGCGACGTGAGAGAACCGAAGATCACCTCAGAACCCCACGCCAGCCCCGAAGACGCGGCCTTCGTTCGTGAGGCCCTCGCCCTGCACAACGTGGCGGTGACGCAGGACGCTTACTACAGCCCGCTCGCCATCTTCTTGCGCGACGAGCGCGGGGCTATCCTCGGTGACGCCCTGGGCGCCGTCTGGGGAGGATGGCTGGACCTCACGTTCCTCTGGGTGGCGGAACCGCTACGGGGTCAGGGATACGGCGGGAAGCTCCTCGAAGCCGCCGAAGAGGAAGCTAGAGAGCACGGCTGCCGGGGCGTGCACCTGAGCACGCACAGCTTCTAGGCGCGGCCCTTCTACGAGAAGTTCGGGTACGAGGTCGTCGGTGAGATACCGGATAACCCGGCGGGACATTCGCTCTTTTTCGTGAAGAAGAGGCTCACCGGGGATGGGGATGAATAGCCCCCGTTCGAGGTAACGAGCCTGGAGCAGCGGCCGGACCTCGAAGCGCGGGTCCACCTCCTGAATGGTGGGGCGTGGCCCGAGTTCCTCACCCACGCCAACCTGCCGCACTGGGGAAGACTTTTCGACGATTTCGCGGGGTTCCGGATCCTGTTCCTCGGCCCCGGCGACGCCGTAATATCCGTCGGCCGCTGCATACCGCATCAACGTCACCCAACCGACCACCCCCATCGTCTAGCGGGGGTTCTTGTGGTCGAACTTACCGCCGTCCGAGGGTCTCGCCACGGAGACGTACCGCAAACCGATGGGCCACCAGGACGGTCACGCGGCGACCCGGAAGCCGGGAGAGCCGGGCACAAGAACGATGCGCTCGCCCATGCCGCCCGGCAACAGTGCTGCCTGCCCTGAGCGAGCAGCCCCTATGAGACGGAACCGGACTCCTTGAGAGACTATAAAGGGTCCTCGGTTGCCACGGAAAGGTCCTCGTCTTCCAGGAGCTGAGCGCTCCGCTCCCCTTCGAAACCGGCGCCAGCGGCAAGGCCCTCCGGCGTCCCGGCTACCTCCAGCTTCTCGCTACCCCCTTCGCCTGCCCGCACACAGCGGTCCTCTCCCCTGTCCCTGACGCCTGAAACCTGAAGCCTACCGAACGAACTGCTCGTTCTCCGTGGAACCTGGCAGTCCGGTGACCGGACTCTCTGCGGTCTCGAACTGTGCCTCTTCGGTCGAGCCGGTGAGGGCCGTGGTGGATGCCATGCCACCAGCGACGACCTGGGCGACCTCGTCGAAGTAACCGGCACCGGCCTCGCGCTGGTGCCGGGTTGCCGTATAGCCATACTGCTCGGCGTCGAACTCTGCCTGCTGCAGCTCGACGTAGGCGGCCATGCCCGATTCGTTGTACCGGCGGGCGAGGTCGAACATCGAGTAGTTGAGCGAGTGGAACCCGGCCAGCGTAACGAACTGATACTTGTAGCCCATCTCGCCGAGCCTCTCCTGGAAGGTGGCGCTCTCCTCGTCGCCGAGGTATTTCCTCCAGTTGAAGGAAGGCGAGCAGTTGTACGCGAGCAGTTTTCCAGGGAACTTCTCGTGGATCGCCTCGGCGAACTCCCGCGCCTCCCCTATGTCGGGCGTCGAGGTCTCGCACCACACCACGTCCGCGAAGGGCGCGTACGCCAACCCACGCGCTATGGCCTGCTCGATGCTCGCCTTCGTGCGGTAGAAGCCCTCCATCGTCCGCTCCCCGGTAAGGAACTGCTCGTCAACCGGGTCAACGTCCGTGGTTATGAGGTTGGCCGCGTCCCCGTCGGTGCGCGCCACAATGACCGTCGGCACGTCGAGCACGTCCGCCGCCAGCCTCGCCGAGATGAGCGTCCTCACGCCCTGCGCGGTCGGCAGGAGAACCTTGCCTCCCATGTGCCCGCACTTCTTCTCGCTAGAAAGCTGGTCCTCGAAGTGGACACCCGCCGCCCCGGCCTCGATCATTGCCTTCGTCAACTCGAAGGCGTTCAACGCGCCGCCGAACCCGGCCTCGCAGTCCGCCAGGATTGGCGCGAACCAGTTGATACCGTTCTGCCCTTCGGCGTGGTGGATCTGGTCGGCGCGCTGCAAAGCACGGTTGATCCGCTTCACCAGCTCAGGCCCGCTGCTGACCGGATACAGGCTCTGATCCGGGTACGTCTGCCCCGCGAGGTTGGCGTCGGCCGCAACCTGCCACCCGCTCAGGTAGATGGACTCAAGCCCTGCCTTGACCTGCTGCACGGCCTGATTGCCCGTCATGGCCCCCAGCGACCGCACGAAAGGCCGCTCGTGCATCAAACGCCACAGCCTCTCCGCCCCAAGCCGCGCGAGCGTGTGCTCGATCCTCACGGACCCCCGCAACCGCGCCACGTCCTCCGCACTATACGGACGCTCGATACCAGCCCAGCGCTCACCTTCCCAGCCGCGCGAGATCTCCTCCTCCACCCCGGAACCATTCTTCCCGTTCAACATCCAGATGCTCCTTTCAAGACAACTTCCCCGTCACGTATATCTGTTATGTATATACGTGTGTTTTGTATCTAACCATTCTGAATACGTTTTCGGGGCGTGTCAAGTCGAGACTGGGCACTCCGTGCCTGTTTTCGGGTATGAGAAAGGCGGACGGCCTTTCCCCGGAACCGTCCGCCTTTGTGTGGATGCCGTACGAAATACGCCCCTCTATTCCAGGATCTCGTATCCGGGGAGGGTCAGGAACGGGACGAAATCGTCGTCGGTGGAGATGCGCTCGAAGAGCTTCGCGGCGTCCTCGAAGCGGTCATTTTTGGTGCGCTCCTTGTTGACGATCTCGGGCAGCCGGTCTATCTCCTCCTTGAGAATCCGGTCGAAGAGCTCGTCTGTCACCTCGGTGCCGTCGTCGAAGACGCCGCCGGGATTGTGGACCCACTGCCACACCTGGGCACGCGCTATCTCCGCCGTCGCCGCGTCCTCCATCAGGTTGAAGACGGGGACAGCCCCGCGTCCCGCCAGCCACGCCCCGATGTACTGCAGGCCGATGCTCACGTTGTTTCGGAGGCCATCCTCGGTGATGTTGCCCTCGGATGGCTCGGAGAGCTCGTCGGCCGTTGGGCTGGCGTCCGGGATCTTGTCGAGCTGGTTTGGCTGCGGCATGATCTCATCGAATACCTCTTTCGCAAGCGCAACCATGCCGGGGTGCGCAACCCACGTGCCGTCGTGGCCGTCGTTGGCCTCGCGCTCCTTGTCCGAACGGACCTTGTCGTAGGCGGCCTCGTTGGCCTCCGGGTCGTTTGGAACCGGGATCTGGGCGGCCATACCGCCGATGGCGTGCGCGCCGCGCTTGTGGCACGTCTTGATGAGGAGCAGCGTGTACGCCCGCATGAACGGGACCGTCATCGTGACCTCGTTCCGGTTCGGAAGCAGGCGGTCCTCGCGGTTACGGAACGTCTTGATGTAGCTGAAGATGTAGTCCCAGCGCCCGGCGTTCAACCCGGCGGAATGGTCCCGCAGTTCGTAGATGATCTCCTCCATCTCGAACGTCGCCGGGAACGTTTCCAGGAGCACCGTCGCCTTGATGCTGCCCCTCGGTATCCCGATCTCATCCTGGGCCACGTTGAAGATGTCGTTCCAAAGCCGCGCCTCGGGGTAGTGTTCCATCTTCGGCAGGTAGAAGTACGGCCCAGATCCCCGGTCCAGGAGATTCTGGGCGTTGTGGAAGAAGTACAGGCCGAAGTCGAAGATGCCGCCTGGCACGGGCTTTCCGTCAACGAGCATGTGCTTCTCGAAGAGATGCCATCCCCGGGGACGAGCGATCAGAACCGCAGTCTCGTCGTTCAGCTCGTAGTGCTTGCCCGAGTCCGGGTCGTCGAAGGAGATGGTACCGAGAACCGCCTCGCTCAGGTTCTTCTGGCTCTCCAGCATGTTGATCCAGGTCGGACAGTTCGCGTCCTCGAAGTCCGTCATGTACGTGCTGGCCCCGGAGTTGAGCGCGTTGATGAGCATCTTCCGGTCGGGCGGGCCGGTGATCTCCACGCGCCGATCCTGAAGATCATCCGGCACAGGGGCGACCTGCCAGTCGCCTTCTTTGATGTCCTTCGTATCTTCGAGGAAGTCAGGCATCTCGCCTGCGTCTATCCTCGCCTGCCACTCCTTGCGGACGTCGAGGATCCCATCCACCCTCCCGGAGAACTCCCGGGCCAGCTTCGCCACGAAGGCGACTGCCTCCGGCGAGAGGATCTCGGCGTATTTGTCAGGTATGGGGGCCTTGATCTCGACCCCTTCTCCAAACCTCTGCTCTGTGTTCTGCATGTTTCTCAGGCTCCTTCCTGCCGCTGCTAGATGAAAGTTACTCTAGCAAGCCGTAGCAGCCGACGCTTGGAGCCCGCTGAAACTAGGCAGCGGCCTGGACACGAACCTCGGCCGGAACCCGTCTCACGTACACGATGCACGAGGTAGGAACGCACCGCCACCGGAAGAGAACCTGGTACTCGACGAAACCTATCTGAACCCGCTCTCCCATCCGCGGGGCGCACTCTTCGTAGCGCCTATCGAGGATCTCCTCGGTCTGAGAGTCCCTGTACTGAACCGGGATCATTGCCCACTTCCTTTCCTGCTCGCCCCCAACGTAAACGGAACGTTAACCGGCCCCCTGTTATAAATCCAATCATAAGTTTATATTGATGTTATAGAGAAAATTTATAAAAAGGTTTCAGGCCACAGGCATCAGCCGTCAGCAAGAACCTGATGGCTGAAACCTGACACATAAAGCCTTAGCGACCACAGGGAGCGAAATGCTATTTCGACAGATCGAGTGTTTTCTGGCCGTGGCCCGACTCGGGAACGTAAGCCGGGCTTCGGAAGAGATGTTCTTGACGCAGCCGACGTTGACTGCGCGGCTGAAGTCGCTCGAAGAAGAGGTAGGGGAAGCGTTGTTCGTAAGGACGAGCCGGGGCATGCGGCTGACGGAGGCTGGCCGCGAGTTTCTGCCATTTGCGGAGCGGTGTGTGGTGAGCATTTCCGAGGGGAAGCGGAGGCTGGCGGAGCTGCGGGGAGGTTCGGGCGGACGGCTGGCGCTTGGGGCTTCGCCCGGCGTGGGGACCTATGCTTTGCCAGGTTTGCTGGAGCGATTCGTGGCGGCATTTCCGCAGGTATCGGTATCCGTCCGCACCGGGCATTCCGAGGATATTCTGGGCATGGTACTTGGGGAAGTCGTGCAGCTCGGGTTGACGAAGGCGATGACCCATCCCGAGGTCGAGAGTTTGCCGCTTTACGAGGACGAGTTGGTACTGGTGGTGGACCCTGGTCACCGGTTCACTGAGGAAGGGGCTGCGAACCTGGCCGAGGTTGGCAAAGAACAGGTGATCCTCTTCGACAACGACTCGAGCTACACGGAGCAGACGCGGGCGCTGCTGCGGGACGCTGGCATCAGGGAGTTCAGGACGCTTGAGGTGGACAACATAGAGGCGGCCAAGCGGATGGTCGAACATCATCTCGGCGTCGCGTTCCTGCCGCGCACCGCCGTGGTGCGAAGCGTGGGTTCCGGGAACCTCGTCCTGATTCCGGTTCAGGGAGGTCCGGCCCTGAGCCGCTCCATCGTCGCCCTCAAGCGCCGGGACGTTCGTCCCACAGGTCCCGTTGCCGCGTTCCTGGACCTGGCGAGCACTCTGGGTGAGACGCGCGAGGGCGCGGAGCTATCCCCGGCATTGGCCGCCGAGTTCGAAAACCTCCAGTTGATAGACCTGTTTACTTGAGAGGATTAGAACCCTCCACCTCCGCCGTCACCGCCTCCTCTCCCGCCACCGTCTCCCCAGCCTCCGGACCAACCACCGCCGGAGTCGTGACCTCCACCGTGGTGCCCACCATCGCTACTTCCTACGAAGTATCCGCCGGCTCCGCTTCCGGCTCGACGGCCCTGGCGGCGCGTGGTCGTCGCGCGCCCACCGTGCAGCAAGTACATCACGCAAGTGAACGCGAGCGCCAAGACGCAGATGAGCCAAACCGGCGCTTTCGCGTTCGTTAGCAATCCGACCAGCAGGAAAGCCCCCAGCAAAGTGAGGGCGGAAGATCACGGCTCGCACCGCGTTGCGGGTCATACGTCAGACTCCCCACCGCCTCCGGCTCGGCAGCCCCGGCTAGTCGCTGCCTCCATCCTCACCGCCGCCGTCGTTGTCGCTCCCACTATCGAACCATCCACCATCGTTATCGCTGCCGCCACCAAACCATCCGCCGTCATTGTCGTCGTCCAGGTGAAATCCTCCGTGCCCACCGCTGTGCCCGCTACGTCCTCCGCCATAGAAACGGAAGAGCAACACGAAGGCCCCGACAGCCAGGAGAAGGAGGAGTAAGAAGAGCAAGGGCGCCCCGGGGATGGAGGTTTGGACGGCTAGCATCAGGATATCGTTCGTCGCGGCGTAGAGAATCATACAATTTTTGTATTGCCCGATCCCCGAAAATCTAGCCGGACGGAGCCTCGAACCTGCTGGATCGGAGGTGGCGCTTTCCCGGAAGTCCGCAGGTGTCTGGTTCTCGGAAGTCCGCCGGAGAGTTCCCGAGAACCGCCGGAGTTGTAGCCTCTCACTTGATGCTCTCCAGGGCATCCGCGTCAAGGACATAGATGCGCCGATCCTTCAGCTTCACGGCCCCGCCTCTTTGCAGCTTGGTGAAGGCCCTGGTGACGCTCTCACGGCTTGCGCCGATCATGCTGGCAAGCTGCCAGTGGGTGTAGTGGGTGGGTATGCTTGGTCCATCGGGCGTCATGACGCCTTCGTGCGCGATGAGTCGGAGGACGAGGCTCGCCAGGCGCGCCGGTACGTCCTTGAGACCGATGTCCTCCAGCCGCTCTTCGCACGCCCGAAGCCGCTCGCTAAGGACGCGCATCATTTCGAGGCCGACGTCCGGGTTGGCCCTCACGATCCGCTCTAAATCCTCGCGTCTCAAGACACAGATATCGGAAGGCTCGGTAGCCTCCGCGTACGCCTCCCTCGTCCGCTGCGCGGTGAGCGACATCTCCCCGAACATCGTCCCGGCCTCCACCATGGCGAGCGTGAACTCCCACCCGTCCGGGGTCACCTTGTATATGCGCACCCTGCCTCTCTTGAGCATGAAGAGCGC
>JACDAR010000299.1 GCA_013695335.1 Rubrobacter sp. | reverse complement strand
TTCAGGATCGCACGCCCGCGCCAGATCTACACTGGTCCCCGCGAGGCCGATTACGTGCCGATGGATCAGCGCTAGGAAACGATCAGCCCGCCACGGCGTATGTTTATCCCCAGATAGGGCAGGGGTAGGCCAACCCCGTGTCCGCAAACTTTCCGAGGAGGAGTACCGTGGCAAATGACGACAGGCTCAAGGAACTCGAAGAAAAATACGAAGATTACAAGGTCTACGCCAACCAGGGCAGCAAGATCGGCAAGGTAGACGACCTGTTTATAGACGAGTCCGACCACGAGGAATACATAGGTGTGAAGCTCGGCCTCTTCGGCATGAGGTCAACCCTGATCCCAATGGACATCGTCCGGGTGAACGAGACGGATCGCACCATCGAAGTCTCCGAAACCAAAGACCACGTCAAGGACGCTCCCAACTTCGACGATGACGACGACGTCACCACGGAGTACGAAGAGAGAATCCGCAGCCACTTCGGCCTGGAATCCCACTCTTCTTCCCGGGGTGGCTACGGATCTTCCTCCACCGACTCTTCCGCGACCGGAGCGGGGGCTGGAGCAGCGGCCGGAACCGCTGTCGGGGCTTCTGCTGGAGAGACCGGGGAACGCGAAGTCGCGCACGATGAGGAACCCCAAATCACAGAACATCATAGCCCCGAGACCGACGCGGATGACACGGATCGGTCAGACAGGCCGGTGGATGAGCGGGCCGAAACCCACGAAACACCATACTCGTACGAATCCGGGGAACACGCGGAGGGTGAAACTTCGCAGGGCGATTCCTCCGAGGGCCTGGGCTCGAGTGGATCGACGTTGGGTGAAGGTGACACGCAGGGAACCCCGATCAGTCGCCAGACTGAAGAGACCGAGACCTTCAAGGAGGACGGGCGCACCAAGATCCGGCGCCGCATAGTCCGCGAAGAGGTCGAGGACGCCGAACCCGGCACTGACAGCACTCAGTAGTTTCATAACCGTTTCTTGAATTGGTGGGGTCGGCGCATGCCGACCCCACATCTCTTCTTGGAAACTATCTGGTGGCATGACTGGCTTCGAAAGCGGTGGTTTCCGAATCATCCCGCACGTGTTTATGCATCATGCCGGACCCGGTTGGAGACGGATAGCAGACGCCAGTTAGCGGGGCCATCTTCCGTCCGGCAGGTGTTCCCCTGATGGCTTCTCCATCGCGTATGCCCAGGCTAGCTGGGTCCCGCTGTCCGCATGAACCGGGATCAGAACCCGCCGGTAAAGGTTCGACTCGCCAGGCCGAAAACCTTCCAGGCCGTCGAGGGTCGGCAGCCGATCCAACGCGTCGTCGAACGTGAATAGCTCACCGTAGACAGTGTCCGGGTCGCTGGATTTCGCCTCTGAAACTGTGGCGCGCTGCTTTTCCGTATCGGCCAGGTAATCCGTAGTTCCGATGGCGAGAATATTCTCCGCCGGGACTACCAGCGCGGGGAAGCCGAAAGGGAGATCGTAGAGCCTGCCGCGAATCGTCGCATCGCTGACGCGAAGCGCGCCCGAGCAGAATCTGTCGTGGTTGCGTTCGCCCCGCTTGAGGGTTCCGTATACGAACACGTCGATCCGGTGTTTGCTCATCGGGCGCTGGCTATCGGCCTACGAGGCGCGGGTAATCCACTGCCAGGCAGCGGTCCATCACCACTGTCAGGCCGTTGTCGGCGGCGAGGCGGGCTGCCTCTTCGTTGATGACGCCCAACTGCATCCACAGCGTCTTAGCCCCGTTGGAAACCGCGCCCTCGGCGGCTGGCAGCACTTTCTTGCTGCGGCGGAATACGTCCACGATGTCTACCTGTTCCGGGATGTCCTCGACTGTGGCGTATGGCTTCTCGCCGAGGATCGGGCCGTTCAGGTTGGGGTTGACGGGGAAGATCCTGAACCCGAACCTCTGCAAAGCCCGCGCCACGCCGTGGCTGGGCCTGCGTGGATCGTCGGATAGCCCCACGACGGCCACGGTTCGGGAATTTTCCAACAATTCCCTTATCTCTGCTTCAGAAGGATTGATGCCCAAGTTGCTCCCCTTTCGCTTGCGATGAGATTTTATACGCTGAATCAGCGAACCCGAACACCCATCGCCGCGAGCGCCTGCTCCTTGCCCTTCGCCTCGACCATCACGTCAGCCTCGCGCCCATCGAGGGCGGAGAACAAGGCTTCCAGATCCAGACTATCTATGGAATACGCGTGGGCGCCCGGACGCTTCTCCCGATCCTGGCTGGAGAGGTGAAGTTTGGGGCGTGTTCCCCGTTTTTCCCACGTTGGGAGCGAGAGGTCGAGGGCTTCCCGAAGCGAGAGGCCGTCCGGGTTCAGATTGTGGTGGAGGGAATCCGTGATCGCCGGTATGCCCAAAGATCTTGCCGTCTCCACGGTCTCGAAAGCCGTCCAGACGCGCTCGTCGTTCTCGAGCGCCAGGTAGCGCAGTATCTCCGTTTGAGGACTCATTACCTCCACGAAGCGCGCCGCCGTGCCAGGCTTGTCCCCGTATCCGCCGCCAATGTGCAGCACCGTGACGGCATCCTCAGCGCCCATGAGGTCGAATACGCGCGTCACGTACCGCAGTTCTTCTATGCCGCGTGCCGCGACCCCCGGGCGGGGGCTCGCGGGTTGGATGTACTGTCCGGGGTGCATACTCAGGCGGATGCCCAGGGTGCGCGCCAACTCACCCGCCTCCCGAAGTTCGCCGCCGTGTTCCGCTGTCCAGTCGTAGGGAAAGGCTGGATGTGACGCGAAGGGCACGAGATCCTGGCCCATACGGAAGAGCCAGATGCCGCGCTCCGCGTTCCAGTGGAGGATGTTTCGCAGCCCGGCGATGTTCTTCCTGACAATGCCTTTCAGCCGGTCCACATCTATCAGGCTCGCCAGTCGCAGCGTGCGGTTCGTAGTCTCTGGCAGCCCCAGGTTCTGCGCGGGATATCCGAGGCGTATCATCATCCGGGTATACACCGTCCCGCATCTCCCGATTGTGTCCTGCCACCCGCGTGATAAAGGGTCAACCGCAGACAATGTGGCTCTGGTAACATGCGGACCCATGGGCCCGTCTTGCGGCGCGGGAAATTGGAACGGCTCCGGGGCCCACCCGTGAGCCTCCCCGCTGAGGACCCGTCTGGGAGGTGGCGGGATCTCATTCCACAGGCGAAGGAGGTTCTGCGCCTCAACGACATGGGTGGATGGACCAGGGCCTCTCCCACTCTTTATCCGCATCAGTGGAGCTGGGACAGCGCGTTCATAGCCATCGGGCTCGCCCACCTCGACGTGCGGCGCGCCGCCCGCGAATTGGAGACGCTCTTCGCCGGGCAGTGGCGCGACGGCAAAGTTCCACACATAGTCTTCAACCCGTACGCGCCGCCGGGCAGCTACTTCCCTGGTCCAGATCACTGGTCCACCATCGCCGAAGCTCCGGACGCACCGCCCCGTCCGGTACGCACCAGCGGCCTGTGTCAGCCCCCGGTACACGCCATCGCCGCCCGCCGCATCCTGGAGATCTCACGCCAGGGAGATGGCGACGAAGCGGCGGACGTGCAACGCTTCCTGGACACTATGTACCCGAAGCTCCTGGCCTGGCATAGATACCTTGCCACGTCCCGGGACCCGGAGGAGTCAGGGCTCATCACCATCTTCCATCCCTGGGAGAGCGGCACCGACAACTCGCCAAGGTGGGATGCGGCCCTCGATGCGATCCGGATCGGCGAGGTTCCCCATTATGAGCGGAAGGACCTCCAGCACGTCGAGGACGTATCCGAGCGGCCGACGAACCTCGAATACGATCGCTACCTGTGGCTCGTCGAGCTAGTCAAACAGGCGCGCTACGACGAGGCCGTCATCTACCGGACGCACCCCTTTCTGGTCAAAGACGTGCTGGCTAGCGCGATCCTGGTCGCTGCCAACGAAGCGCTGCTCGAGATAGCGGACGCCGTGAACGCGCCGGACTGTGAGCGGGATGAGATCTCCGCCTGGATCAAACGCGGACAGGCGGGCCTGGATGAATGCTGGGACGAAGAACTTGGCCTCTGCCTGGATCACGACCTCCTCCACGACGAACCAATGCGGGTCAGGACGGTCGCTGGATTCGCCCCCCTGGTGGCCGGAAATATCGTCCCGGAGAGGCTACGTTCGCTGCTAGACACCCTGGCATCGCGGGACTTCGCGGGCAACCCGGGTCTGCACTGGCGCCTGCCGCCGTCCACCAGCCCTCTGGAGCCCCGATTCCATCCCCGTAGCTACTGGCGCGGCCCGGTGTGGCCCGTCATCAACTGGCTGATGTGGTGGTCCCTGGAGCGGGCCGGGGAGCACAAGCACGCCGCGCGGATGCGGGGGGAGGCGTTGGACCAGCTCGCGAACGGCGGTCTCGCCGAGTACTTCGAACCCCGCACAGGTGAGCCCCTCGGATCAGGGGATCAATCGTGGACCGCCGCCGTCGCCCTCGACTGGCTGGCCGAGGACCCCTGATAACGTCCAGGTGATCATCGCCGCGGACAGGGAAATACCCTGTTCCGGAACGCTGCTCAGAGTTGCGTAGTCATTATGGGATCGCTGGTCGGTTGGGGAGATCCGCCAGCGGGCTCGATGGTGATCGCAACTATGACGCCCTTGCTAGGGGCGTGAGTCAGGGAGGCGGCAACCGGGTCTTCTTCGTCTGGCTGGAAGAGGCCGCTTGGTTTGGGCTTGTCATTCTTTATTATCCAGATCTGGAAGACCCGACCCTCTGGTATTTGTGGCATGTTCTTCGTGACCAGTACGCCCCGCTCGCCACGAAACATTATGAGTTCCCCGGAGGCCTGTCCGGCGGTCTCCGCAGGTTGCAATTCCAGGACTCGGGGCTCGGAAGCATTGGGTTGATTCTGGGCTATCTGGGGCTGCGTCTGAAGGTTCTGAATCTCACCGTGCAGAAGCACGTTCCAGCCCACGAGCCCGATAATGGCAACCACCGCCATGCCAGCAGCCAGTGTCCTGTATCCAAAGACGTTTCTCAGGCCGTCGAAGATGGAACCGCGTTCCGGTTCGGGGAAGCTGGCCTCGGCGTGGACGGTTCGCATCAGGTTCTTCCGCAAGGCTGGCGAAGGTTCGAGTTCGGCTGGGGAGAGCGCCAGCAGGCCCGCGACCGAGATCATCTCTTCCACCTCGGCCTGATCCTCGGGGTTTCTTGCGAGGTACTCCTCGAACTCCCGGCGATCCTCCTCCGAGAGCGCGCCGAGGGCGTATGCTTCTTTCATATCTTCGAAACGTTCCCTGCCCACACCGCTCATCCCGGTACCGACATGTCCCGCGAATCGAAGTAGTCCTTCACTTTCTTCAAGCCCAGGCGCAAACGGCCCTTCACGGTTCCCAGGGGAAGGCCGAGTAGGCCGGCGATCTCCACGTGCGTGTAGCCGGAGAAGTACGCCAGTTCCAGGATTTTGAGTTGCTCCGCGGGCAGCGTCTTGAGTGCTTCGCGCACCTGCTCCCGCTGCGAGTTGCGCCAGGTCTCGGTGAAGGCTTCGCTCGGCTGGGACTTGGGAGCGGCTGCCTCGACCTTGTCCTGGGTCCGGCGGCGACTGGCGGTCGAGCGCAACTGGTCGACGCCCCGGTTGTGGACTATGGAGAGGATCCAGGTCCGAGCGCTTCCCCGGTCTGACCGGTAACTGCCCGCGCTTCGCCATACCTTCAAAAACGCGTCCTGCACCAGATCCTCCGCCGACTGTCGTTCACCCACCATCCGGTACGCGAGAGAGAACGCGGATCGGCTGTGACGGTCGTAGAGTGCAGCGAACGCCTCCGCGTTCCCGGCCTGAGCCAGGGAAATCAACTCCTCGTCCGCAAGAAGCAGGTACTGTCGTCCTCGATCCGCCATTTGTTCATATTGTACGTGTACGGGAGCGCAGGCGCTCATAGATCATCCCGCCTATCCCCGTTTTCGCTTCTGCCGCCGCTTGTCGTGGGATCGGGTACGCCGGTACCTATATGTTGTGTCCCGTTGTGTCGCCGCAGACCTTGCGAAGCATGTTACGTGCGGGTTGCGAGGTTTGGGGCGGATGATTTCCGGGGAACATCCCGTTAAATTATCTGTGGTTTTGTTTAGGGAAGGAGTGATCCAAACCAAAAAAGGTTTCGTAGAAAG
>JACDAR010000275.1 GCA_013695335.1 Rubrobacter sp. | reverse complement strand
ACTTGAGCGCGGCGGAGTTGATGCAATAGCGCTGTCCGGTCGGGGCTGGGCCGTCCTCGAAGATGTGGCCCTGGTGGGCCCCGCAGGCGGCGCAATGCACCTCGGTGCGCTTCATGAAGAGAATGCGATCCTCTTCGGTCTCCACGTTATTCTCGTCAACCGGCTCCCAAAAGCTGGGCCATCCTGTGCCCGAGTCGTATTTGGTCTCGGAGCTGAAGAGCGGCGTGCCGCATGCTACGCAATTGTACGTGCCCTCTTCCTTGTTGTCCCAGTACTCGCCGGTGAAGGCGCGCTCCGTACCCTTCATGCGCGCCACGCGGTACTGCTCGGACGTTAGCTCGGTCTGCCATTCCTCTTCTGTTTTCTTTATTTTCTCAGCCATGGTTGGATTTTATCACCCTGACGTGCGGAGCTAGAGAAGGTTCGCCAGTCGCTTCACGCCTTCCTGAATTTGATCTTCGGTGACGGCGCAGAAAGGCAGCCGCACGAAGCGATGCCCAACCGGAGCGTCACCGTCGTCGGGATCTGCGAAGAACGCGGAGCCAGGCGTCAGCACGAGGTTCGCGTCCTTGGCGCGGCCGATCAGGTTGTCCGTATTCGCATCCTCGGGCAACATCACGCTGACGAAGAAACCACCCTCCGGGATGAAAGCCTGGGCATCGGGCAGCTCGCTCTCCACCGCCCCAGCCATCGCCTCCCAGCGCGGACGGTACAACTCCTTGAGGCGCTCGATGTTCGGGGCGAGCCAGCCCCGCTTCAAGTACTCCGCCACGGCTGCCTGGGTCGGCAACACGGGCGAGAGGTACGTGTTCTCGCCGAGGGTGGTCACGTCCCGAACCAGGGCTGAAGGCGCGAGCATGAACCCAACCCTGATGCCTGGGCTGAGGAGCTTGCTGAACGAGCTCATGGTGATGACGTGCGTCGGGTCTATCTCGCGCAGCATCGGCAGATCCTCGCCCTTGTAGCGCAGCTTGCGGTAAGGGATGTCTTCGATCACCCAGAAGTCGTACCTGTCCGCCAGTTCCACAACCCGTCGCCGTTTCTCCAGCGAGAGCGTCGCACCCGCAGGGTTCTGGAAATCAGGGACGAGATACAGAAACGCCGGAACCTCCCGCTCCAGAGCGGCCTCCAGGCGGTCCACGTTGATGCCGTCTTCTTCGAGCGGGATGCCGATGGTGCGGGCTCCCCGGCGGCGAAACGTCGTGATTGCACGGTCGTAGCTCGGCTGCTCGGTGAAAACCGCAGCGCCTTCCCGGACGAGATGCGCAGATACGAGATCCTGCAACTGCAACGAGCCGTTGCCGATCAGGATCTCATCTTCCGGAACGTTGTACTCCCGCGCAAGTTCCCCTCTCAGCGGCACGTATCCGGGTTGCTGGCCGTACTGCAAGACGACTGCCGGGTCGTTCTTGATCGCCGCGTCGAAGCACTCGCTCAACTCGTCCGTCGGGAACGCTTCGGGCGGCGGCACCCCGCGCGTGAATACTATCTTTGCATCACTCATTACGGCCCTCCAGTCGTTGGATCTAAGACACCTATCTTCGCCCGAAGCGCCGCGGGACGCAACCCTTCCCCACCAAACCTGGCCTTGATGTGTGCGACCTATGGGCCGACCCGTGCATCACGCAGATCGAGGATGGGAGCGCCCCTCGCCGCCGATACAAACCCTTTCGTTATAGGCGGTCAAGGGAGGGAGAAGGGCGTATGCACGAAGGGGTGATCCCCATACTCAGGGTGAAGAGCGCCGCCCGGACTGTCGCGTGGTACGGACGGCTGGGGTTCGTCGAGGAGTGGGAACACCGCTTCGGGCCGGGCCTGCCGGCCTTCGTTTCGATAGCGCGCGGGGATGTGCGGCTCTTCCTCTCCGAGCACAAGGGCGACGCCAGCCCCGACACGCTCGTGTACCTGCGCGTCGCCGATGTGGATGCCTTGGCTGCCGAGTTCGGCGTGACGGTACAAGAGGTCCCCTGGGCGCGAGGAGAGATCTATGTCAAGGATCCAGACGGCAACAGGCTGCGGGTCGCGACACCCAAAGATTAGCTGGCGTGGCGGGTTCAGCCGCCGGTCATGCGTTATTCGAGAGCCGGATCGAAGGACGCTGCCTGCCCGGCAGCGGAGGTCTTACTATGGGTCGCGGTATTGTGCGGGGTTTCTCCCACAGTGGATTAGGAGACCTGCTCCATCTCCGGCTCCGTCACCGGCTCAGCCGAACCCGGCGTTACCAGGGATGCATAAGAGATGCATTTGGGGCCGAGGATCTGCTTCAACTCGGCATGAAAGTCTGAGGAATCCTCGACCGCGCAGATCTTCTCTTCCAGACCATCCCCGATAGAGAACAGGAACACCGGGCTCGTGCCTGGATACCGGCTAACTAGTTCGAAAGCCTGCGAGGCTTCATCGTGCGACAGGCCGACGAACGCGGCGGCATCCAGATAGATGGGGTCCGGCCCCGGCTCAAGATGAAGCTCCTCCATCTCCAGCGCCACGACGCGCGGGATGCCTTCCTTGCGCTCCACCCGGCCCTTGACTTTGAGGACGGCATCCTCGCGTACGCACTCGGCGCAGCTTGCGTAGACCCTGGGAAATACGATCACCTCAGCCAGCCCCCGCGTATCGTCGAGCTGGAGCATCGCCATGTTGTCACCCTTGCGCGTGGTGTTGATCCGCACGCTCGTCGCCAGCCCTCCGACCCATACCACCGCCCCGTCGCGGCAACCGTCGAGGTCCGAGACCGTGGTGTTGACGTGCTTGCCCAGCTTGTGCATGACGGGCCGCAGAGGATGATCCGAGACGAACAGGCCGAGCGCCTCCTTCTCCCACTCCAGCCTCTCGCGGCGGTCGTCTTCCATGTCCGGTATCTCTGGCTTCGGGGGCGCTATCTCCTCCGCCGCGAACATCGAGAACTGGTCGTCGTTGGCGTCCTTCAGGCTTCGGGCAGCCCGCTCCACAGCCTTCGCGTGGACTGAGATCATGGCGGCCCGCGACGAACCAACGTTGTCGAAGGCTCCGCATTTGATCAGGGATTCCAACGTGCGCTTGTTGTAAGTCTTAGGGTCTACCCGCTCGCAGAAATCGAAGACGTCAGTGAAAGCGCCGTCCTCTTCCCTCGCCGCGATAATAGCCTCGACAGTGTTCTCCCCAACGTTCTTGACAGCAGACAGCCCGAACCGGATGGTATCCCCCACTACCGTGAAACGCCGCCCCGATTCGTTCACGTCAGGCGGAAGCACCTCTATCTTCATGGCCCGCGCCTCTGCCACGTACTGCGGCACCCTGTCCTTGGTGTTCATGACGCTGCTCATCAGGGCTGCCATGTACGCCTCGGGGTAGTGCGCCTTCAGATACGCCGTCTGGAAGGCCAGGAACGAGTAGCAGGCGGAGTGGCTCTTGTTGAAAGAGTAGCCCCCGGCCTTCTCCATCCAGTTCCAGAGTTCTTCGGCGACGTGCGGCGCGACCTTGTTCTGCTCGCATCCTTCTGTGAACTTGTCTTTGAGCGGCGAGAGGAGCTTGATGTTCTTCTTGCCTATGGCCTTACGCAGCGTGTCGGCTTCGCCTGGAGTAAACCCTCCCAACGACTTGCTGATCTCCATTAGCTGCTCCTGGTAGGCAGCGACGCCGTATGTTGGCTCTAGGATCGGCTTGAGGCGTTCGTCCGCGTACTCGACGCTCTCGGGGTCGTGCTTGCCTTTCTTGAACGTGGGGATGTAGTCCATCGGGCCAGGACGGTACAGGGCGTTCAGGGCAACGAGGTCGTCGAAGCGGTCTGGACGGACCTCTTGGAGCATCCGCTGCATCCCGCTCGACTCGAACTGGAACACGCCGAAGGTGTCGCCCCTGGCGAAGAGCTTTAGCGTCTTCTCGTCGTCGAGTGGGATCCCGGCGATGTCCACCTCCTCGCCCGTCGCCTCGCGGATGGTCGCCTGGGTCTCCTCGATCACGTCGAGGTTCCTCAAGCCCAGGAAGTCCACCTTCAGCAGCCCGAGCGCCTCCACATCCGACATCGGATGCTGGACCATCACGGAGTTCTCGTCCCTCGCGATGCGCTGGAGCGGCACGATGTCCGTGAGCGGCTCCTCGGAGATAACGACCCCAGCGGCGTGGGTCCCCGCGTGCCTGGCGAATCCCTCTATCTCGAAGGCTGTGTCGAGGACCTGCCTGCCACCCTCGTTCCGCTTCACGAACTCCATGATGTCTCGGGCCGCCCCTGGATGCTTCTCGCCTGCGACGTACCCGTCATCTCCCGGTGTCAGTACATCACGAAGCGTGGTGCCGACGGGTTTGTCAGGGATGAACTTGGCGAGCTTGTCCGTGTCAGAATATGGATATTGGAAGATGCGGCCAGAGTCCCTGATGGCGGCTTTCGCGCCGATGGTTCCGAACGTGATGATCTGGGCCACGTGCTCGTGCCCACCGTACTTCTCGGTGACGTAGCGCATCACGTCAGCCCGACCGGAGACTGAGAAGTCTATGTCAACGTCGGGCATGTTTATGCGGTCGGGGTTAAGGAATCGCTCGAAGAGCAGCGAGTACTTGAGCGGGTCGAGGTCTGTGATCTCCAGCGCGTATGCGACTATCGAACCAGCCGCCGAACCGCGGCCCGGGCCGACCGCGATCTTCCTGTCCTTCGCGTACTTCACGAAGTCCCAGACGATCAGGAAGTAATCAGCGAAGCCCATCTTGCCGATGGTCGCCAGCTCGAAGTCCAGCCGCTGCTGAACCTCGGGGCTCTTCGCCAGATTCCCGTACCGCATGGCGAGGCCGCGCTCGCATTGCTCCCGCAGGTAGGCGTCAGCCGTATATCCCTGCGGCTTCGGGAAGTTGGGCAGGCGCGTCTTGCCTAGCTCCATCCCGATGTCCTCGACGCTCTCCACGACCTTCAGGGTGTTCTCCAGCGCCTCGGGATGATCCGGGAAGATACGGGCCATCTCCTCCACGTCCTTGACGTAAAACTCCTCGCCGGAGAACTTCATACGGTTCGGGTCGCTCATGAACTTGCCCGTCCCGATGCAGAGCAAGGCGTCGTGCATCTTGGCATCTTGCCTGGTTGTGTAGTGCGAGTCGTTCGTGGCGACGAGCTCGATGCCAGTCTCTTTGTGCAGCTTGAGAATGCCCTGATTCACGCGCTTCTGCTCAGGAATCTCCAGATGATCCTGCATCTCCAGGTACACGGCGTCGAAGATCTCCGCGTACTCCAGCAACCGCTCCCGCGCCGCATCAGGACGGCCTTCGAGGATGCGGGTCGGAACCTCCGCCGAAAGACAGCCGGAGAGGCAGATGATGCCCTTCCCGTACCGCCGCAGCATCTCCATGTCAACGCGCGGCTTGTAGTAGAAACCTTCGAGGAAACCGGTAGTCGAAAGCTTCATCAGGTTCTTGTAGCCCTCGGCGGTGCGGGCCAGCAGCGTCAGGTGGTAATAGGGTGCGCGGCTTCGGTCGTGGCGGTCTGCTGTGACGTATACCTCGCAGCCCAAGAGGGGTTTGATGCCGGCGCTCGTGGCTTCCTTGTAGAACTTCACCGCGCCGTACATCACGCCGTGATCCGTGAGCGCGAGTCCCGGCATATTCTGTTCTTTGGCGAAGGAGATGAGGTCGCGGATACGGCTCGCCCCGTCGAGCATCGAATACTCCGAATGGCAGTGCAGATGCGCGAATGGCGTTACCGTCAAACCCTCCCCCTTATCCCTGTAAAATAGAAGCCCCCGGCGACGCACCAGAAAGATGTCGCCGCCAGAAGCCCGTTCTCCCGTCCATCCCGGACGCGAACTACTATAAGGGAAGGCGGCGCGGGTTGTCTACGTTACCTCAACCACAACTTGAGG
>JACDAR010000242.1 GCA_013695335.1 Rubrobacter sp. | reverse complement strand
AGCGTCAGGTTGACGCTGAGCACGTTGGAGAGCAACTCACGGAAGCCATCTACCTGCTCCGCCACACGCAGCAGGTGATCCTGCACGTCCCTGACATACCGTTTCAGTTCGGGGTTGATCTTCTCATCGTGTAGTAGGGATTCGAGGCCGTGGATCAGGGGTTTCGTGGCCCTCTGGAACTGGATGACCTCGCGGGAGAGCTGGTAGATCCGGCGCGAGACCCCAGGGTTGCCCCCGAAAACATCGGTCTCTATCTCGTCTATATCGTTCTCCAGACCATCGACGACCGGGCCGTAGTCGTCAACGACGCCGTCCATGATGGCATACAAGACAGCGGTCGAGCCCCGCTTCAGGAGATCCGGCTCCCCCTCCAGCCGTTTTCGCACCTCGTCCAAGGCCGAGGCCTCGCCGTGGCGGATGGTGATAATGAAATCCGGCCCCGAGAAGACGTGTATCTCCCCGAACTCCACGGTCTCCGTCTCGTCCACGTAGCGTGCCGGCTTGAGGACGACGAAGGTTATGTCGCCGTAGCGTTCGAGCTTCGGGCGCTGGTGGGCCTCGATGGCGTCCTCGACCGCCAGCGGGTGCAACTCAAACTCCTCCGCGACGGTGGAAAACTCTTCCTCGCTCGGCTCGAACAGCCCGATCCAGGCCATCCCGCCCACCCGGCGGCAGGCTTCGTACGTGTCCTCCAGGTCGTCCGGCGCCTCCTTGCGGCGTCCCTCCACGTATATGGCCCGGTCTATGATCATGCCCAAATCATACGCCCGCCCTGGACCATTGCCAAAGGGAACGGGCTATCAGACGAATTTCTCAGTCCACGACCAGCACGGCCGCGCCGCTGATGCCGCCCCCACGCAACGCGTCGAGCGCCTCATTTGCCCGCTCCAGCGGGAAAGGCGTCACCTCGGTGCGTACCGGCACCTGCGGGGCGAGCGCGAGAAACTCCTCCCCATCTAGGCGCGTCAGATTCGCCACGGACTTCAGGGTACGCTCGCCCCAGATCGCCTCGTACGGGAACGATGGGATGTCGCTCATGTAGATGCCGCCTAGCACCACCACGCCACCCTTGCCCACGGCCCGCAACGCGACCGGAACCAGAGTGCCGACCGGGGCGAAGATGATTGCGGCGTCAAGTTCTTCTGGCGGCGAATCGGATGAACCTCCGGCCCATTCTGCGCCGAGCCGCCTGGCGAAAGCCTGTCCATCTACGTCGCCATCGCGGGTGAAAGCGAAGATCCTGCGTCCCTGGTGCAACGCGACCTGGGAGACTATGTGGGCGGCGGCCCCGAAACCGTAGAGGCCGAGGCGTTCGGCGTCGCCGATCATGCGGAGGGAGCGGTAGCCGATCAAACCCGCGCACAGGAGCGGCGCAGCCTGGAGATCAGGGTATCCGTCGGGAATAGGGAAGCAGAAGCGTTCGTCAGCGATGGCGTACTCTGCGTAGCCGCCGTCCAGATCGTAGCCGGTGAACCTGGCGTCGTCACAGAGGTTTTCCCGGCTCGTGCGGCAAAAGCGGCAGGTTCCGTCTGTGTATCCGAGCCAGGGTACGCCGACCCGATCCCCGGCGGTGAACCGTTCCGCGCCTTCGCCTTTCTCTTCCACTACGCCGACGATCTGGTGGCCCGGGATCAGGGGTAACTTCGGTTCGGCCAGATCGCCGTCCACTATATGCAGATCCGTGCGGCAGACGCCGCAGGCGCGGACCCGTATCAGCACGCTTCCCGTCCCCGGCCGCGGGACAGGCAAGTCGGCCATCTTCAATGGCTCGCCAATGGAATTCAGGATCATCGCTCGCAAATCCGAACCTCCAGATACGGATTTTATGCAGTGCATTTCGCGGCGCAAGCTACCAGTTCCGGGCCAGAGACAGGGAAGTTTGCGTGCTAAAATTCGCCGCTTGCGCGGTCGCGCTTTATCGAGAAGATCACAAGGAGAAGCAAGTCTTATGGATGGAAAGAAAGTTCTGATAACTGGTGGAGCGGGTTTTCTGGGGATCAACCTGATCCGTCACCTCCTGCCCCGGGGCTACGAGGTCGCCTCGCTAGACGTTGAGGATTTCGACTACCCGGAGCGGGATCGGGTAGAGGTTATCCGGGGCGACATCCGCAACAAAGCCCTGGTCAACCGGGCGATGAACGGCGTGGATTTCGTTGTTCACACGGCAGCCGCCCTCCCGCTCTACAGCCCGGCTGACATTCACACGACGGACGTGGAAGGCACGCGCAACATACTGGACGCTGCCCTGAAGAACGGAGTCAAGCGGGTAGTCCACGTCTCATCCACGGCGGTGTACGGGATACCTGACCATCATCCGCTGTACGAGACGGACAGGCTCGAAGGCGTGGGGCCTTACGGGCAGGCAAAGATACAGGCCGAGATGGTCTGCCTGGAGTACAGGGCGCGTGGCCTGACGGTCCCGATCATCCGTCCCAAATCTTTCATCGGGCCTGAGCGGCTCGGGGTCTTCGCGCTGCTCTACGACTGGGCCGTGAACGGACACAATTTCCCAATGATCGGAAGCGGAAACAACCGCTATCAGCTTCTCGACGTGGAGGATCTGTGCGACGCCATCGCCCTGTGCCTGACGCTGCCAGAGGAGCAGGCCGACGACACCTTCAACGTCGGGGCGCGGGAGTTCACCACCATGAAGGAGGACTACCAGGCTGTCCTCGACTACGCCGGCCACGGCAAGAAGATAGTCGGTTTCCCTGCGGCGCCCGCGATCTGGGGCCTCCGCATACTCGACCGTCTCGGCGTCTCGCCCCTGTACCGCTGGGTCTACGAGACCGCCTCGAAAGATTCTTTCGTCTCGATCGAGAAGGCGGAGCGGCAATTAGGCTACGCGCCCAAGTTCTCGAACAAGGAGGCGTTGCTCAGGAACTTTCGCTGGTACCTGGAGCACCGGGCCGAGTTCGAGAACGCCTCGGGCGTCTCGCACCGCGTCCCGTGGAAGCAGGGGGCTATCGGGCTGCTCAAGAAGGTTTTCTAGGAGATTTTCCGAGATTTGTGGGGGCGGTGATCCAGAGCCGCGCAACCAGCGTATGACAATCCGGCGGGCCAGTACAACAGTTTTAGCGTTTCATCGCTCTTCAACTGCTTTCACGTCACGGAATGCCGGCCCGCCACTCTTCTTGACCGGACGAAACCAGCTTCGAGGCTCACGCTTTCCCTGATTCGGGACATTTGTTAGTAGATTCCGTGGCAACGCCTGGCGCGAAGGAACGGGGATCAGGTTTCTGCCAGCAACCCGGTGGCGGCCCGATCCACCATCCAGGTGAGATCCCCGTCCGGCTGGACAAACTTAGCGGGATAGACGTGGGGATCTCCGTCGCCTTCGAGGATTTCGCGCAGGGCCTGGGCCTTGTCTTCCCCGGACACCAGGAAAGCGACTGCCCTGGCGGCGTTTATGATGGGGACAGTGAGCGTGATGCGCTCGGTCTCCAGCTTCGGTACCGAGTTGGCGGTGACCAGGCGATCCGTCACTTCCAGGGCGGAGGTTTGGGGGAAGAGGCTCGCTGTGTGGCCGTCGCCGCCGATGCCGAGCATGATCAGATCGAAGCGCGGAAGGCCGTCTCCGAAGAAGCTCCGAAGCTCCGCTTCGTATTCGGCTGCGGCTTCTTCAGGCGGCAGTTCGCCGCGCATCCGATGCACGCTCCCGACGGGGACGTGATCTAGCAGCGTCTCCCGCGCCATCCGGTAGTTGGAGTCCTCGTCGTCGGGCGGCACCGTTCGTTCGTCACCGAAGAAAGCGTGTACCCTGCTCCAGTCCAGATCCGCAGTTTCGCCATACCCAGACGCGAGAAGCTCGTACACGACCCTTGGCGTGGAGCCACCTGCAAGCGCGACGGCGAATCGCCCCCGCTCTTCTATGGATTCCGCAGCCCTTCGTGCGAAGTCACGGGCGGCGGCTTCGGCGAGTTCCGCCTTGTCATCGTGAACTAGTACCTTCAAAGTTCGAGCATCTCCGCCACGGTGCGCAGGGCGGCTGCGTAGCTCTCATCCCTGCCCCTGAACCGCAGTTCTTCCCCGAGGATGATGTCCTGGTCGAAGAAGCCAAGTTGCACGGTTCTCTCGCCAAGGAGTTCCTCACCGCGCATCACGGTGCTCATCGCCTCGGTGAGTTCCCTGTGGCGCGAGACCTGGAAGCTGAGTTCCCGCCCATAAAGCCGCACCCGCCGGAGTGAAGCGTCCTCGGAGCCGGGGTCCAGCGCGACGGTTATTTCGCCTGAGGGTCCGTCGAAAACGAACTCTCGGGCCCCATCATTGTCCCGCGCGGACTCAGGACGCCAGCCGAGGGTACTCGCCAGCCAGCCAGCCAGCAGCAGCGCCCTGGATTCGCCCCTTGAGTCGTGGAGAATCTCCACGCGGTGTATTTGTTCCAGTTCCTCACGCCGGTCTGGCGGATCGAAGAGCGCGGTGACGAGCGAGCGCCAGGGCGAGAGCCCTACCCACTGCAAGTCCCCGACGGCGGGCATAGAGGTATCTTGCGCCAGTTCCGAGAGTTCCTGAAGGCAAACCCCAGAGTCAGACGCCGCGGCGGAGTTCACCACGATGCGGTCGGCAAGATCAGCCATGCTGGAGAACTCAGGCAAATTGGGAGTGAACGGGCCTGGATACCAGAGGAAGACTGGAAGGTCTGGCAGCAGGAGCGGCCCGGCGAGGCTCATCAGGTGGTGGGCTGGCGGCCCTTCGGCGTGGATCTCGACCTGCTCCGCACAGACCTGGCTTCCGGTCCCGCCCTGCACGTCGCAGAACGCCGAGACCCGGATGTCCAGGTTGGCATCCTGCTCTTCGGTGTCGGAGATCATGACTATCGCCCGGCACGGGAACCTCCCGGCGAGCTTGGAAACTATGCGCGTGACCTCCCCGGCGGATTCCTCATCCGTGACGGTCACGAGGTTCAGGACGCTCGCCCGGAGACCTGGCGTTCCATCCTCGTCCATGCGGAGCCTGGCCAGTTCGCGCTCGACCTGTTCGACGCTCATTGCGCCAGATCCCGGCGACGAACGGTGTTCACCGATCATGGCCTGCGCCACTCCCTGCCGTCGTGCCCGAGAAGCGCCGCAGCCTCGTCCGGCCCCCACGTTCCGGCGGCATAGCGGGCGGAATGCCCGTCCTTCGACCAGCTCTCCATCACGGGTTGCAAGATCTCCCACGCCCCTTCCGCCTCGTCTGCCCGGATGAACAACGTCGGGTCGCCGAGCATGAGATCCAGAAGAAGCCTCTGGTATGCGTCTGGGGCTTCTTCCATGAACGCAGAACCGTAGAGAAGGTCCATGTTCACCGAGCGTACCTCGAAGCCGGAGCCGGGAACCTTGGCCCCGATCTTCATGGATACGCCCTCCTCCGGCTGGACCCGGATCACGAGCACGTTCGGTTCGAGGCCGCGCGTATCCGGGCCCGAGAACGGCGTGTGCGGCGTCTTGTGGAACTGGATGGCGATCTCCGTTGATTTCTTTGGCATCCGTTTTCCAGCCCGCACGTAGAACGGCACGCCTGCCCACCGCCAGTTGTCCACGAGCAGCTTGAGCGCCACATACGTCTCCGTCTCGGAGTCGGGGGCGACGTTGCCTTCCTCACGATAACCTTTGACCTCTTCGCCGAACACCCATCCACCGTCGTACTGGCCGCGCACCGCGTACTCTCCAACCTCATCCTCGGGGATAGGACGGACGGCTTTCAGGACCTTCACCTTCTCCTCGCGCAGCGAGTCTGCATCGAAGGCGACGGGAGGCTCCATCGCCGTCAGGCACAGAACCTGCATGACGTGGTTCTGGACTATGTCGCGCAAGGCTCCGGCTTCCTCGTAGAAAGCGCCGCGGGTTCCCACGCCAATGTCCTCGGCGACCGTGATCTGGACGTGGTCAACGTAGTGCTGGTTCCATATGGGCTCGAAAATGCCGTTGGAGAAGCGCAGGGCCAGGATATTCTGGACGGTCTCCTTGCCGAGATAGTGGTCTATGCGGTAGATCTGCTTCTCGCGGAAGTACCGCAGGATGTCGCCGTTGAGTTCTTTCGCGCTCTCGAGATCCCGCCCGAACGGCTTCTCGATCACGAGCCGCGCGTAACCGCTTCCCTCTTCCTCCTGGCTCATCCCGGCTTCCCCGAGCCGCTCCACGATGGTCGAGAATAAGGAGGGTGAAGATGAGAGGTAGTAGACGCGGTTTCCGCCGGTCCCACGCTCCTCGTCGAGCTGTTGCAGGAAAGCTTTCAGCTCCTCGTAGGTTTCGGGTTTCTTGGAATCGCCAGGCAAATAGAAGAGCCCCTTCGAGAAAGACTCCCACACGTCCTCGCTCACGGAGCCAGCACGCTGTTCATCGAGCCCCTTGCGTAGCTTCTGCCTGAACTCGTCGTGGCTCATCGGCGTGCGCGAGATGCCGACAACGGCGAACTCCATAGGCAGGCGGCGTCCCTGGGCGAGGTCGTAGAGCGCAGGGACCAGCTTGCGGGCCGTCAAATCCCCGGATGCGCCGAAGATCACAACGACGCCAGGGTCAGGGACGGCTGGGAGCCGCTGTTCGTCGCGGAGGACGTTCTGCTGTAAGGTTTCAGGCATCAGGTTTCAGCTTTCAGGTTTGGGCGGTTGCCGAAGGTTCTCAGGCTCTTGATGAATGCTGTGAGCATGCGTTTGATCTCCGTGACTTCACCTGCCAGATTCTCGTAATCAGTCTCTTCCAGGAAAGAGAGATCACGGGCAAGCAGGAGATGGTATTCGAGCTCGCTGGCCGATCCCAGAGCTATCTGGAGAAAACAGGCCAACTCGACATTGCTACCCCTACCACATCCTTCAGCAATGTTCGCCGGGATAGAAGAGCAAGAACGACGCATCTGACCCGTCAGACCATACAATTCGTCCCATGGGAATTTCACCGTGGACTTGTAGACCGCCAGCGTCAACCGATGGCTTCTCTCCCAAACCTTTAACTCCCTGAAGTTGCGCATAATCGAATTCCGGTCTCCAGTTTGTGGAGTGCTTTGCTGAAACCTGATGCCTGTAACCTGATGCCTCCTACTTCGGCTGCTCGGGATGCTCGGTGCTCGCCTCCTGGATGGCGTGGCCGCCGAACTGGCCCCTCAGCGCCGCGATGACCTTCATGGCGAAGGAGTCGTCCTGACGGGAGGCGAAACGGGCGAAGAGAGAGCCTGCGATGGCATTGGCTGGCACATCTTCGTTGATCGCCTCGAAGACCGTCCAGCGGCCCTCGCCCGAATCCTCGGCGTAGCCCCTGACGCTGTCCAGGTTGGCGTCCTGCTCGAAGGCTGCTTCCGCGAGTTCAAGGAGCCAGCTACGCACCACGCTCCCCTGGTTCCACAGGCTGGACACGGCCCGGAGATCATAGTCGTAGCGAGATTTCTCAAGGATCTCGAACCCCTCGGCGTAAGTCTGCATCATGCCGTACTCGACACCGTTGTGGACCATCTTGGCGAAGTGACCGGCCCCCGCGTCCCCGAGGAATGCATAGCCGTTCTCTGGGGCTAGCGTCTTGAAAGCTGGTTCGACGTGTTCGAAGGCGTCGGTGTCGCCCCCGATCATGGTGCAGTAACCAACGTCGTAGCCCCACACGCCGCCAGACACCCCGGCGTCAAGCCACCGGAAACCGTTCTTTCTGACCTCGCGGGCACGCGCCACGGAGTCCCTGAAGTACGAGTTCGCGCCGTCCACGATGATGTCGCCCTCGTCGGCGTGCTTCATGAACTCCTGGATCATGTCGTCAGTCACGTCGCCAGCCGGGAGCATGGTCCACAGTACCCTCGGGGACTGCTGCTTCTCCACGAACTCCTCGACGCTGTACGCGCCCTCCGCTCCATCCTCGACCGCCTCGTCCACCTTCCCTGACGAACGGTTGCCGGCTATGACGCGATGGTCGCCCTTGTCCACCAGCCGGCGCGCCATGTTGAAGCCCATCCGGCCAAGTCCCCAGATGCCTATATCCATCTTGCCTCCCTCTGGTCGGCGCTGTCAGCCCTCAGCCGTCAGCAAATACCTGATAGCTGTAAGGGCGGTTCGCGAACCGCCCCGACGCCTGAAGCCTAGCTAACTAGCTGCTTGCCCTTCTTCTCCACCTGATCGAGAATCTGCTGGAACGGGTCCACGAACTTCTGGATGCCCTCTTTCTCCAGGGTGTACGTTACGCCCTCGTAGTCCAGGCCGGCTTCTCGCAGGCGCTTGAAGATCCGTTTCGCCTCGTCCACGCCCTCTTCGAGGGTGGGACGGATCTCACCGTGATCCTCGGTCGCCTCAATGGTGCTCTCGGGCATGGTGTTCACGGTCTCGGGGCCGATGAGGTTCTCGACGTAGATGGTGTCCTTGTAGTCAGGGTTCTTGGTCGAGGTCGAGGCCCACAGGAGCCGCTGCCTGTTCGCGCCCTTCTCCGCCAGGGATTCCCACCAGGAGCCGGAGAAGATCTCCTTGTAGATCTGGTACGCCAGCTTGGCGTTGGCTATGGCGAGCTGGCCCTTCAACTCGTCCGGCGCGCCGAGATCCTCGAGCCTGCTGTCGGCCTCGGAATCTATGCGGGAGACGAAGAAGCTCGCCACGGAGCGCACGCCGGATGGGTCGCCGCCGTTCTCCACTAACTTTTGCAGGCCGCGCACGTAGGCGAGGGCCACTTCGCGGTAGCGTTCGAGGGAGAAGACTAGGGTGACGTTTATGGACTTGCCCCGCGAGACCATCTCCTCGATAGCCACGAGCCCAGGCACCGTCGCCGGGATCTTCACGAACAGGTTAGGCCGATCCACCATGTCGAACAGCCGCGCAGCCTCTTCTATCGTTGCGACGGCATCGTAGGCAAGGTTGGGCGACACTTCCAGCGAGACGAAGCCGTCCTCCCCGCTGCCCCCGCTCTCCCCGCCGGTCTCGTCGAACACGGGCCTAAGCACGTCGCAGGCTTCCTGTATGTCGTCGCGGGCGAGCTGGAGGAAGATCTCCTTCGGATCGTCCATCTTCTCGTAGAGTTCCTGCAGTTGATCGTCGTACAGTTCCGAATCTCCTATGGCCTTCTGGAAGATGGCCGGGTTGGACGTGACGCCGACGATGCCGTCGTCCACCATCCGCTGCAACTCGCCGTTCCGCGTACCCTCGCGCGAGATGCCGTCAACCCAGGGCGATTGCCCTATCTCCCGCATCTGCCGCAGACGCTCGTTCATCGTCTACCTCCTGTCGGTGTTTCCGTGCCGCTGCCGCGTTTCTAGCTAGAGATCCTTCAACTCGCGCACGGCTGAGGCAATGCCCTCCGCGTCTATGCCGACCTCGTTCATCAGCTCGGCGCCCGTGCCTGAGCCTGGCATGATGCTCACGGCCAGATGGCGGAACTTCAGTTCCTCGCCCGTCTCGGAGAGCGCCGCGAGTACGGCTTCACCGATGCCGCCTTCAGGATGATGATCCTCGACGACAACGAGCTTGCCGTTCGTAGTTCCGACGGCGGAATGAATCGTCGCCGCATCGATGGGCTTCACGGAATAGGCGTCTATCAGACGGATGTTCGTGCCCTCGCCCGCCAGTTCGTCGGCGGCTTTGATCGCCTCGTGCACCGTGATGCCAGCCGTGACCACCGTCACCGCGTCGTCATCGGACTCTCGCACGGTCTTGCTGCCGCCCACGGGGAACTCTTCTTCGAGTCCGTAGATGATCGGGGTCGAATCGCGGGTGGTGCGGATGAAGCTGATGCCGTCGAGGTCGGACATCTCGGCCACCAGCTTCGCGGTCTGGTTGGGGTCGCATGGGTAGAGCACAGTCGAGCCGTGGACTGCGCGCATCATCGCGATATCCTCGACCCCCATCTGGGACGGGCCGTCAGGGCCGATGGAGATACCTGCGTGCGAGCCGGAGAGCTTGAGGTTCGCGCCGGAGATGGCGGCCATGCGGATGAAGTCGTAGGCGCGGGTGAAAAACGCCGCGAAGCTGGACGCGAACGGCGCGTAGCCGCGAACGCTGATCCCGACTGCCGCAGCGATCATCTGCTGCTCCGCTATGTACATCTCGAAATACTTTTCCGGGTGCGCCTCGGCGAACTTCTGCGCCCGCGTGGAGTCGCTTACCTCGCCGTCGAGCGCCACAACGTCTTCCCTGACGTTGCCGATAGCCCGCAGCGCCTCGCCGTACGCCGTGCGGGTCGCCTCGTTCTCTTCGTAAGTCGGGAGTTCGAGATTCCCGGTCGG